>NZ_JBZYDM010000010.1:0-144885 GCF_058933345.1 Halomicrobium sp. HArcht3-1
TTTTGAGCCAGCGATGCGGCTTGTTTAACGAAGCGGAAGAGTACTCTAGTCACATTCACTCTTTCCGCTTCGCTTCCACCTTCAGAGCGACGCTATCCCCTCGCTGTCTCCGGATTCAACAGAGCAGATTGGTGAGAATTCTCATAGGAGGCTTTCTGTCGTACTCTAAGTTGGCGCTCGCCTCGGCGAAAGCGGCCCGGAGATGGCAGCGTTGTCTACAGACCTCGCGCATGAAATGCTTTAACACACTGGGATGATGCGCACGTTTGAAGCGAACGCGACTGAAGAGATTCGATTATCGCTACTGGGCCAAGACTCGGCGACGATGGAACGGGCCCTCGAACACGAAAAGACCTGTACATTTGCACCTACGCTGGTGTGCTGGGTCCAGACGAATCGTAAAGGCAGACTCGCTGGTTTTCCTTGTCAGTCTTCGACGGCCTCCGCACGCCCATCTTCCTGCAAGGAGGGAATCCGACAACTACTGAACGAACCCCGTTCTAACGCTCGCCCCGAATGCCGACCGTCATCTTTAACGTACGCTACTTCTTACGTTTAGGCGGATGAGAGCTGACTTCGATATGGAGCGAGGCGGGCCACTTCACGAAGCCGTGAAGGAATATGCCCGCGACCACGGAATACGCCACTCACGAGCGTACCCCGAACTACTCCGCAAAGCACTCGAATCCGAAGGCTACGATGTCAACGACCCAGACGGCGAATAAGACGCTGGAAGCCACGTTCGCACCACCCACGCGGTGCAAAGAGCAACGCCTCCAGCAAACGCTGTCTGAGTACCGTGACGCACTCGACGACGCCTTCGAGCAAGACTGCGATACGATGAGTGCTACGAACGACGTGGTGACGCCGTACAACCTGCCGTACCAAGCGAAAGATGCCCTCAAATCCTACGTCCCCAAACTCCACACCACGTACAACGCTACAGAGTTGGACGACGAACATCCGCTCCGATTCGTGAATCGAGCCGGGAAGTTCGACCGTGACTCCTCGCGTGAGTACGAAATCTGTTGGAATGTTCCACAACCCGGTCGCGGAACCAACTTCTGGATTCCACTCCGGCTGAATCCTGATCAAGAAGAGTCGTGGGACGACCTGCTCGATGACGAGTCGAATACGAAGGTGGGCGAACTTCGATTGCAGAGACACCGGAAGACGTGGACACTCCACGTCACTATCGAGTACGAAGTCGAGGACACCTCCAAACTACCCGAGAATCCGACTCAGGTTGGATTCGATATTGGCGAGTCGATGTTGGTCACGGGCTGTGCCCTCCAACACGACACTCCCACGGACCCGTTGCTGATCGATGGGAAAGAAGCCAAGCGACTCCGAAAAGAGACGCACACGACGCTCAAACGTCTTCAACAGCGGGATGCTTCCACGTGGCGTATCGAAGAACGATTCTCGTATTACCAGAACCGACTCACAGACATTATCGAGAAGGCGTCTCGTGAGTCTGTGGAGTACGCCAAACAGTTCGAGAATCCCGTCATCGTGATGGAGGACTTGGCGTACATCCGAGAGTCACTGGACTACGGGAAATACATGAACCGACGCCTGCACTCGTGGGCCTTCGCTCGGTTACAGGGACGAATCGAAGACAAGGCGAAGGACGCGGGGATTCCGGTTCGGTACGTCCACCCGCAGTACACCTCGAAGACGTGCCACTCATGCAAGCATATCGGGTATCGGCCTCGGCAGGCCGAGTTCAAGTGCAAGAACCCAGAGTGCCACGTATCGACGTTTCAAGCGGATATTAACGCGAGTGCGAATATCGCACGGCGCGTCAACCCGTGGGGAGAGAGCCTACCAGTGAAACGGGGAGGCAATGACTCGCCACAGGACGGGAGCGGTTGTGACACCGCCACGACTCTGTGTGAGCAGAGCGAGATACCCTCGCAGATGACACTCACATCGTTTCGAGAGTCGGACCCCTCTGCCAGCGACGATTAACTGGCATTCCTACCGTGTAGGAAGCCCCGTCGTTTACGACCGGGAGGATGTCACGTCCGCTGTTCTTGCACTGGGGTCTCTATTTGCTTGGGACATCTCACCCACACCACTCTGTCCGCAGTTCTTTTTCCAAGAGTGACCCCACTGTTTCCGCTGTAAATCGTTCTCTTAGAGTTTCTTAGAGCTGTCTTTTGGACTTTCTCTTTAACTCAGGTACCATGATATGGATGGCACCCACCCCACCACTTCCGCTGTTAGCGATCACGAAGTACCCTCAGAACGTTCGGTGATCTACCCCACGTTTCCGACATTCTGCTGAGACACTCACACCACCATGTCCGCAGCTCTTTTCACACAACCACCCCACCGCTTCCGCTGTTAGCTCAAAGAGAATCACGCTCTCACAACTCACCATCCACACTACCAGTTCCGCTATTGGCGACGTAAGGATTGTCTCTCCCGAGATACCACACCCACCCCACCGCTTCTGCTGTTAGCAAATTGGAAAGACGGTAACCTCGAGAACCACCGATCCCACTCTGTCCGCTGCTCTTGCTGAGACACCCACACACCACTATGTCTGCAGTTCTGATCGCAGAAGGGACCCCACTATTTCCGCTGTAAATCTATGTCTGAGGATCTGATTTAGCTGTTTTCGGGTGTACCTCTCGGTGGCTCAGACTGCTATCTAGCTTTCTCGAATGACACCCACCCCACCGCTTCCGCTGTTAGCGATCAAGAAGTACCCCTTCAGAATATTCGATCCCCACCCCACGTTTCCGACGTTCCAGACTTTTCCTCCTCCGACATCCTCGATCTCTCCACAGAGACACCACTGCTTCCGCTGTTAGCTTCTGCAGGGAGTCAGTGCAATCGTGGTGGAGTCACTGCCCCGTGCCAACCAGCTCTGGTGTCGATTCAAGAAACTCTGTGAGCCCATCTTCGATCGACGAGATGGATTGTTCAAGCTCGTACTCCTTGAACTTCCCACCACCTTTCCCCTTGTTGTACTCCGTCGAGGAGATGATTCCTAACTGCTCGAGTTCTCTGAGGTAATCTCGGACTGACCGTTCAGAGACTGGATCCAGACCCTCTTCGGTTACGATCTGTTTGTAGGTCTTGAGAACGTCTTTCGTCCGCGCAGGTGTTTCTTCTCGCTTTCCCAGCACCGTGAGTGCATACAGGACGAACTGGCCGTGGTCGGAGTAGTTTCGAATCCCTTCGACCACCTGGTCGGTCTGGAGACGCTGTCGGGCTTCTCTGACGTGTGCTTCAGTCACAGAGGCATCGTTTCGCTCTCGGGCGAGATCGCCGGCTTCGAGCAAGAGATCGAGTGCTTGGCGAGCGTCACCAGAGTCTTTTGCGCCGTAGGCTGCACACATCGCAATGACTCCGTTTTCGAGGACATTATCTTTGAACGCCACACTCTCACGTTGTTCGAGCACGAGGCGAAGTTCTGCAGCGTCGTATGCCGAAAAGGAGACCTCCTTCTCACAGAGGCTCGACCTGACTTTCGAGGACAGTTGGTTTCGGAAGTCGAGATCATTCGAGATCCCGATCACGCCGAGTTTCACTGCAGAGATGTCCCCGTTCGAGCGCGCTCGTGGAAGTTTATAGAGTAAGGAGTCGTCCTGGATGTGGTCCACCTCGTCGAGGACGATCAGGACTGTCCCACCGATCTTGTCTAGTTCTTCGAAGAGGAACTGATAGACCGAGGCCTGTGGATACCCCGTATTCGAAATCTGGCTTCGTGGATCACGGAGTTCGTTGACGAGTGAGACAGCCACCTGATAGCTGGAGTTCAGACCGTCGCAGTTGATCTCGATGGTGTGTAGGTCGAGTTCCTCGACGGATTCCGAGTCTCGTTCGAGTGCATGGAGGATATGTCGGGTGGCCGCTGTCTTGCCGACGCCGCTCTTTCCGTAGAGGAAGATGTTCGATGGTGTCTCGTTGTTGATCACGGGCTGGAGGGCAGCGTGATAGCGCTGTAGCTCTGTATCGCGGCCAACGAGTTCATCAGGCGTCCATTCTTCGAGGAGTGCTTCTCGCTGCTCGAAGATAGACGAAGAGGGTGAGAACGTGAGATCGGACATATGCGAATCGAAGCATGAGGGAATTATATAACTAGCGGTTCCGTTGTTTCCGCTGTTGGGTTCTATTTAAATACGACGGACACCACGACTTCCGCTGTTAGAGGAAGGGTGGGGTAGATATTGAACGCAAGCGAAGAGCTGGAGACGGGTGGCCTATTGCTGTGGCTAACAGCGGAAGCAGTGGGGTGGGTGTGTGTTGTGATCGGTCCCTGTTCTTCCTAACAGCGGAACCAGTGGGGTGGGAGTGTTGGCATCTCTTTCAGCATAGGCCTTTGTCTCCGGAGCTAACAGTGGAACCGGTGGGGTGGGTGTCCCAGAAGAACAGCGGACAGGGTGGGGTGTGGGTGTCTCTGGATTGGGGATCTAATCGAATCCTCCTATCAGCGGAACCAGTGGGGTGGAGGTCTCGCCCTCAAACGCCTTCGGGCCGCTCGCGGCCTGCTCCACATCTTTCGTTCGAGAGGGGCCTGCGAGCGACACCGGGCACGAGCGGTCTCGCCTGTTCATCCACCAGGGCGTGGGTGTCCGAAACATCACGACTCCAGTCTTTCGCCGTTCGGTCTCGTGTGTGTCCTGCTCTCCAGTTTCGCGTAAGGGGCGCGGCTGGCTCTGCGTGCACAGCCACTCTCGGTCGAGCCCTGGTGGGATCTCTTTCGATCGTGCAACACACTTTCGAATGACCTCGAGTGCCTCGTTGTCTTCCCAGAGTGCGAGGATTTGCTTGACCCGGATCCACCGGATCAGTCCGATATCCTGTTGCTGTACGACCAGATCCGGATTCATCAATGGGGGGTAATAGCCGTCGCCGTCCGGTGAGAAATCGAGCACGGTGAGCGTCGTCGTATCAACACTCAACACGCCGTTCGAGTCGTTCACCCTGAGTCTGACCAGCGCTTCGTCGAAGCCATCCGTGGTTGGCTCGATCGTGTCGATTTCGCAGTGCTTGCATCTGGCTGCGTCGGGGAGCCACGTCAGTGGCGGATCGTGCAAGTCCTTCAGATTCGGCATATCTCCCACGCGAAGAACGTCGTACTGGAGGGGGTCGTCGATCTCGAAGTGGTCGCCACAGTAATCACACCGTCGATCGTTGAAGACCCGTAGACCGTGAATTTCCCGTCTGAGCGTCTCTTTCGTCGCTGCAGGCATCGGCGGCATCTGCTCTCTTGAGGCAGTAGTGGGGTGGATAGTCTTCCGGCCAGTTGATGACAGGGTGATTCCGAGTCGTGTACAGGTGGTGCGACTTTGGTGAGCAGACGTGCTGGTGTCGTTTCTGCAGTGCGTCTCACGGCTGGCCGTCACTGACCGTGGTGAATTACGAGGATCCCTCGAACGCCCTCGGTCCGCATACGGTCGCTCGCAGACATCTCTCACTTCGTTCGAGAGGGGTCCACGAGCAACACCGGGCGCGAGTGGTCCTCGCCCGTTCATCCACCAGGATGTGGTTGTTGGGGCACTGCTCAGAGCCATTCGATCAGTCACCGAGAGAGTGCTGGCGCAACTGGGAGACGTACTGCTCGTCCCATCCCTTGGTCTCCACGTAATATGACAGTGCAGACTCGACGTATTCAGGAGGGAGGATTTCGTGGGTCGCGAGCGTACAGAGAATATGCGGTGTGGTAAAGAGGCTGTTCCGGTCGTCGAGAGCGAGCGTGACGAACAGGTAGTTGGTCGTGTTGAACTCGTCTGTCAGGAAGAGATCGGCCTCCAATTCGTTTGCCAGCCAGATGCCCTCAGATTCTCCCCGATCGAGTCCGTAGGCGAGTGGGTCATCAGTTTGGCCGGAGACATTGTGGGTCGTCAGGTGGTGTGCTGCCTGCAACACGAGATCGGCAGCTGCTGCGAGAAGATCGTTATCTCCTGTCGCTTCAGTACACTCTCCGAGGACGCTTGCGGGGATGTGAACGTCGTATGTGGTGAGCAGTGCTTTGAGTGGGTCTGCCCCAGTGGGGGCTTTTTCACGCCCGTCGACGACCGGCGTGGCGAGATTCAATAATACGTTGGTGTCGACGACGGCGACGGCTTGGTCCGACATCCTCAGGTGTCCGACTCCGTATTGTCAGATGCAGACTCAGACGCAGACTTAGACGACGGGTCCGTCCATTCGGGGACCGCACCGTCGTAGAAAGACTCGTCGCTCGGGAGGTTGTCCTCGAGTCGTGGCTCAGCAGGTGTCCGATCGATCGACGACTTGAGGAGCTTCATTCGCATCGCTTCCTCACGACCGAGGACTGCCTCGACGGTGTCGTACTCGACACGATCGTCGTAGTATGCATCGCTGAGGCGACGACGGAACTCCTCGTCGTCTGCGAGGGCTTCGAGTTCGTCTTCGAGGGCGTCGATGAGGAGGCGCGTCCGAGAGATATCGAGGACCTCGACAACACTGTCGGCACGGTCGACGAGGGATTTCGGCGCGTTGAAATCGACGCGTGTTTTTTCTTCAGCCATCACTCTATGTGTAGGTTCTACACATAGTTAATGCCGTCGGCGTTTGGTTTACAGCGGACATGGTGGTGTGGGTGTCTCCAACTCGAACGCCCTCGGTCCGCTCGCCCGTTCATCTACCAGGGTTCGGTTATCGAGCCCATCGAATTGGCGACATGCAACAGCAGCACGATCCTGACTCAGCAGCTTCGGAATCTCTGCCACTGGTATAATAGTAGATAAATGTGCTACACGGAGGGTCGGGTGCCAAAGTCCACAAGTATACTATCCACGCTCAATATGAACAAAGCGTCCTCACACGCCCGGTACGTATACTCACTATAAAAACAACTATACTTGTGGGTGGCGATGGTCGTGCTATCACAATGCCCTCTCACGAGCTCCCCGATCGTGCACCGGGAAAATACGTCCCGTATCATCCCCACCCGTACTATTCACCCGAGGCGCTTCCAGTCGAGCCGACGCTCGACATCGCCGACCAGACGCGCGATCTGGTGGCCGATGCCGCGTATCAAATCGGTCGCATTGAAGGGATTAGCTCGACGGTCGACTTCGCGACAGTACTGTATACCTCCCTCATTCGCATCGAAGCTGTCGAATCCGCACAGATCGAAGGGGCAGAGGTTGCATATCAAGACGTCGAGGCGTACCATACAAAACACCCATCAGGCGATGGTGGGGCGAACATCGAGAAAGATCTGCGAGAGGCACTCAATTACGAGACTGCGCTCACGTATGGGCTCGACAACATCGAGCAGGGCGAGGCAATAACGCTCTCGCTGATCAAAGAACTCCATTCGATGTTGCTCGAGGATGTTCGCAACGAGGGTGATGTCGTCGGAGACTTCCGCGACCATATGGTCCACCTCACGAGCCCACAGCCTGGACAGCGTCCGTTCGTTCCACCGACCCCAGAGGGACTCACTGCGCTCATGCGATCGCTTGAGTCGTACATTCAGATGGGTGGGCAGTACCATCCACTCGTCGACGCTGCCATCATCCACTATTTTTTCGAGACGGTGCATCCCTTCTCGGATGGAAACGGTCGCCTCGGCCGATTACTCATCATTCTCTATCTGGCGAGCGAGGGCTACCTCGAAAGTCCCTACATCTACCCGAGTGCATACTTCAATCGCCACAAAGTTGAGTACGTCGAGCGAATGCGTGCGGTGAGTGAGGACGGTGCGTGGGACGAGTGGCTCACGTTCTTCCTCGAAGGACTGCGAAGCCAGGCTGCGACATCGTACGATCGTACCCATCAACTTCGTGAACTCCAGGAGCGCTACGAGAAGGAGTACCCTGGCAGCACCAATACGGACCAGTTCGCTCGACAGTTGCTTCAGTACCCCTATTTCACGGCACCGGATCTCGTGGACTATCTCGATGTCTCACGCCGAACCGCGTACAAGATCGTCGAGGATCTCGAAGCGGATGGTCTCATCGAGGAAGTGACCGGCAAAGAACGCGGGAAGGAGTACAAAGCAGTCGAGGTGTTTGATATTCTGGCGTAGGGCACACTTTGGAACGCCCTCGGTCCGCTCGCGGCCGCTCGTCGACATCTCTCACTCTGTTCGAGAGGGGGCGACGAGCGACAACGAACGCGAGCGGGCCTCGCCCGTTCATCCACCAGGGATCGGTCGTGAGGGCTATTCGGGTGCCATTCCTTTTGCTTCGAGTTCTGCGATTGCGTCTGCCGTCTTCTCTATCTCTTCTAGGCCCATAGCACGGAGGACGTGGTCTGGCTTGGTGTATTGGATGTCTTCGTAGGCGACGATCTGGATTCGATTGCCCCACGGATCGCGGAAGTCCAGCCCTCGTCCTGAAAGCACCTTGATGTCGAGCTCTTTGAGGCGTTCCTCGACCGCAGTTGCGTCGTCGACGACAAGGCCAAAGTGACGATGTCGGTCATCATCCGTCACCTCGTCTGTCTCTGAGAGGGCGATGAATTGATCACCCATGTCGATGAACGCACTGGCCTCGCCCCGGCCACGCAACTCGACGTCGAATATGTCCCCGTAGAAATCCAGTGCATCCTCGATGTCGCCGACTTCGAGGGCGACGTGGTTGATTCCGACGAGGCGAGCACGGGACTCAGCTGAATCGCTCATATTGATGGGTGGGCCTCTAGAGGGATGTAGATTTCAGCGGGCCCGAATGGTGGGCACTCGTTATCTGAGCGAGGGACGATTGGGTATCGGTCAGTGGCACGCACCGCTCGCTTCGAAGCGGGCCGACTCGCACTTGGCTTCGCCGCGTGCGACCTGCGCCTCACTGCGTTCGTCGCACGCGTCGCTCACGCTCTTCGGAGCCACGAGGTTAGTCGGACGGCCCGTCGCTTCGCTCGGGCGCGTCAGACTAACTCCCGTGGCCACTCGGCCGGCCCGCCCAGCGCGCGCTGCTGGTTGGGTGGCCCGAACGTGCGCGCTGCCCGCGCCAGGGGCGCGGGACGAAGGCGCGAGCAGCGCGCGTAGAGTTGTCGTCGTTTGAGGAGAGCCACGGCTGGAGAGTCGTGAAGTTGTGAAGACGCTGAGTAGGCGCCTTCAGGATATTACGGCAATGAGCATTGAGCACTCGATTCGATATGAAGTTTCGCATGATGAACAGACGGTTGACGAGTTTGAGGTCGCGGATGGGCCCGAACTCCGAGGGTCGGTCGAACAGGAGATTCAGGGAAAGGTCGATACGAATCACCACGAGGCGGCTGGGCGAGGATTGACGATGGAGGCAGAGGAGAAACTGGAGGCGAGAGAGATGGAACTCGGGCGAACGAGAGTGCGGTGGGATCGGCGCCAAGAAAGTGATCGGGAAGCACGGACGCGAGACGTGGCTGAGGCGGGAAGTCGAGAACGAGGACGGACGTTCGAGAAGCGAGCAGCGAGCGTGGATCAGTGGCGCGATCCAGATGCGGTGGATCCTCGGGCAGAGATGGGTCGAGAGGAATTGGCGGGCGTGAACAGACAGGCAGTGCGGATCAATGAGCGGTTGAAAGGCGGTCCGACGACGGCGGCGATCAGTCGGCGATTAGCTGAGAGGGTTGGACGAGGAGCAGATATCGTGGATGCGTCGGTCGAGATGATGGAGGCAGAGTGGATGAGCGAAGGGGCGGTCGTGCCGATCGATCGTATCGAGGACGTTCCGAGAGGCGAGGTGAGCATTAGCGGGGTCGTTGAGGTACTATGGGAACCCAAGCACCCAGCGATTCAGCAGGTCGGGTTGATTGCAGATGAGAGTGGCCGGACGAAATTCACGAGTTGGGTTCGGTCGGACGCGCCGCTGGTCGAGAAGGGAGACGAGGTCGTGCTTCGAGATGTCGCCAAGAGCTGGTACGAAGGTCGGTGTTCAGTCGCACTGACTGGCTGGTCAGAGGTTAGATTCGAAGATCGCGAGCAGTGGTGGTAGGATAGTCACTGGCATTCCTTTTTTATTGTATGCCAGCCCCTCCCCAGCCGTCGTCCTCACTCCGTTCGAACGCCCCTCGCGCGTTCTCGCCATACGGTGGCGATTCATCGCGCGCCATTTTCTTGGAGTGTACTGAGTCATCTACTGAATGGGCGGAATTCAACTGTGCGAGGATCTTCTGAATCCAGGAGGGCGCCCTGTTCACTCTCAGAGAATTCGCTTCAACCCAACAAAGGCCCTTCTGAAAACCCTCAAAAACGCTTCAACGCGCTCTATTGACCGAGCGCTTCAACCCAACAAGGGTCCTTCTGAAACTCGCTCAGGACTGCCCCCACACCTCAGATCGGGTTGGCTTCAACCCAACAAGGGTCCTTCTGAAACCATGCCAGATTTGAGGACTATAGGGGCTAATAAGCTTGGATTATGACGTATGTTGTCATCGACCCCCCAGTTCTGTGTCACCCCTTGGGGGGTCGACGAAAACGAGGTCTCTGTCAAACTACACTGTCGCCGTCACGTGCTGACACTTCACCTACGACGGCGTCATCCTGAGTGTCTCTCGCGAGTGCCACTCTAAAGCTGATTCAGGCGTCACATCCGCACCTTCACGCAACACTGCGTTGCATATCCACGGATCGTACTTACTCACAGCCGTAGCTATCCTGTCGACAACAAGGGTGGGTGTAGTGCTTCGGACCACCTCTGCTGCTCGCGGAACATTCTTTTAGCTGAGTATGCCAACGTCACTGCATTTTATCACCCCCAGAAGGGTGCGGGGGAACCCCCGCACATAACTAATGGGACACAGAGCACTCGTTGCCTACGAACGATCGGATGGACTGTACAACTGCCACTACTCACACTGGGGTGGCATGAATCTCAAACTCACAGATAAATTGTCTACGGAAACTCCCTTTGGCGGCCATACACCTTCGAAGGAAATTCAAGCATACTTCGAAGAACTACTCGACATTCCTCGTGACTCCACTTCACTTGCACCGCCGACGAACGATTGCCCGATCGACCTCGACCCACTAGAGGTCGCGATCACGCTCGACGACATCGCCTTCACGACACTGGATTATCTTCATCATGAGGCGTTCTACGTCGTCTCGGAATCGTTCGAGGTCACACCCTATCGAACGTGCTGGCTCGGGCTCACACAGGATGCGGATACCATCGACGAAGCACCAACGATCGGCAATGGCGCGTACTACACCGTTCGGTGGTACGAGGGTGTTCCCGTCGGCGATGGCGTCATGCGCGGTCGTTGTAAGGCGCTGAAAGACTGCACGGGCGATATGCTTGACCGCGGTGTCTTCGACCAAGAAAGCGCGACGAGATACATGATCCAGAAGCTCAGAGCCTGGACTCGTGATCAGGAACTCCACGTCACCCGGCCAGCACAGCCGTAGTTCTATTGCGCCCCGACGGGCGAGGGCGCATTCATTGCCCTCACGATTATGCCCGAGAACGAACTTGCAGAACTCGTCGACGCCGAACAGCAACTCCAAGCATTCCTCGTCGCCACTGCCGAAGATGGTGTCCCTGAACTCGCACTCATCTCGATCCTTCGTGACTATGCTGATCTTGTCGAAGAGCAGGGATACGTGCCTCGGACGTGGCGACGGTAGGAGCTGACGACAGCCACGCCGACGCATTTTATCGCCCCCTGAGGGGTGCGGGGGCACTCCCCTCGCACTTCGCTATGACTGAACCTGAGCATCCACTCGATTTCCTTGACGCACCGACTCGCATTCTGAAACGCGCCCAGTACGAAGCCCTGACGTTCGAACTCTTCGAGACGAATGTCCTCGTTCGCAACGGGAACTACACCGATCCTGAGAACCACGAGTATCTCGTCGTGATCGACGACGGCCTTCCAGTCTCGTGTACCTGCCCCGCAGACGAGCACTACATCAACGCCTGCAAGCACCGGGTCGCGGTGGCGATGCGCCGACCAATTCTCGACTTCGCTAGTGACGCGAAATTGGTTGCAGACGGTGGCTCAGTGCCAGACGAAGGGCAACGTGAGGCGTTAGATCCCGATGGGACGGTTATCAAGGACGACGCTGACGATGTTGAGGACTGTGATTGTGACGGGCTTCCCGACGAGTTTCCCTGCTGGGAGTGCTATCGTGTCGGAAGATACGACTTCGAATGATATGGCATTGGTCCCATACTCTTTTGACCTATGGCATCGAAACCATAGCTAGGGATGGCACCCTACCACCTGGTCGAAGACTGGTCGTACACGGAAGATCGAAAGATCGTCAACGTCACCATCGGCACCACCGATGACGTTGACACATATCCCAGTGGTTGGCGCTACGCGCTCCACTACGGGTCGCTCGATGGAGAGACGATCCTGCGATACGACAACGCCCACGAGAAGACGAAAGGCCACGAGAAGCATACTGGTGATGCTGTCGAAGCGGTCGACTTCCCCGGCATGACAGCGCTGTACGAGCAATTCCTCGAAGCGGTCCGCGCTGACTTCGAGGATTTCCCGCAGTGATGTCTCGGGGTGCCATCGAACGGAGGAATCTATGACCAAACTCAAAATTACGGTCGGTACCATGGACGAACTGGCCGAGCGAACGCATGACCGCCTCGCAGCCATCGAATCGGGGACTGGTCCCGAAGAGCTCGACGAGGCACAACCCGAACTACGCTTTGCGTCCTACAGCGAACTGTTCGACGTGCTGAGTGAGCAACGAATAGAACTTCTGGAGGCAATCGCGACACACGAACCAGCGAGTATCTCTGCAGCAGCCGAACTCGTTGACCGGGATTACAAAACAGTCCACCGACAGCTGAGTGAGCTCGCCGAATTGGGTGTTATCGAGTGGATCGAGTCGGATTCGGGGACTGCAAAGAAGCCACAGTTCCCCTACGACGGGCTCGAAATCGACCTTGACCTCATCAACAACGAACGATCCGGTCCAGCGACAGCTTGACCACGCAGCCACCGCTCCCGCGTGTGTCATTGTCCCCCAGAGGGGTGTGGGGCGTCCCGAAAGATGCCCCGAAATCGATCATGGCTACAACTCCATACGCGAGTGGCTTCGACGAACCGATATCCAACAACTGCAGTGGCTCCTGTCCCGAATGCGACGGTGAGGTCGAAAGCGAAGGGGGTGAACGAACCTGCCGGTCCTGTGGACTCGTTATCGACGGCTACGGGATCGTGCATGACTTCGAACCGAGATCGTTCGAGGACGGGCCGAATCGTGAACGGACGGGCGCTCCTCTGACAAACGCACGGCACGACGACACAGACCAGCCAAACACTCAACTGACGCGGTAGCGCGGAGTCCCCTTCCTCAAGGAGCGACTGTCTGGAACGAGTAGGGAGGGGAGGAGCGCGTTCGTATCTGTCACAAACACCGGTCTATAAGTAGCAATCCATCCACATTGAATATGTGGCAGACGACTACGTGCGTCGGACGGCAATCACCCGCCTCGCGGTAGATAGCGAGCAACGCGAGTTGCTTGAGGAAACCATCTCCGAGTGGAAGCGTGGTTGCCAACTCGCCACCGACATGGCGTGGGGCAAGTGCAACGCCAAGAGCGACGTACAACCCCTCGCCTACGACACTGTGCGCGAGGAAACCGATCTCGGGAGTCAGCACGCGATTCTCGCTACTCACCAAGCCGCACAAACCATCACCGGCTGTCTCGAACGCCGTTCGAACGGCAAGACGGTCAGCAAGCCCACTTTCACCGCACCGACGGTGAAATACGACACCCGGACCATGACCCTGTTCGACGACGACACGGTGTCGCTCTCCACCACGGAGAGTCGCGTCCGGTGTGAACTTGCACTCCCCGACGCCGACGATGGCTACCAACGACAGTACCTTGACTCAGACGAATGGGGCGTCACCGAAAGCACGCTCACCGCCCGCGACGGCGACTACTTTTTGCACATCGGCTTCCGCCGTCACAAGACCGATACCGAGCGCAACACCGCCGAGGACGGAACGGTCCTCGGGGTCGACCTCGGTATCGAAAACCTCGCTGTCACCAGCACCGCCCGGTTCATCAACGGGCGCGAACTCTCCCACGACCTTCGCGAGTTCGAGAAAGTCCGTGCAGGACTCCAACAGACGAGCACGCGAAGTGCCCACAGAACCCTCGAACAATCGAGTGGACGCGAACTACGATACGTTCGTGACGTGCTTCACCGAGCGTCGAACGCCATCGTAGAGGAAGCACTGCGATACGACTGTGACGTGATCGCGTTTGAGGACCTGACCCACATCCGCGACCGCACGAGTTCGTCGTGGGGTCACAAGTGGGCGTTCCGAACGCTGTACGAGCAGGTAGAATACAAAGCCGAAGCGGTCGGCATCTCGGTGAAGCAAGTTGGTTCGGCGTACACGTCGAAACGGTGCGCCGAGTGTGGCTTTACGGCAGACGAGAATCGCGCGACTCGCAGCGACTTCCGGTGCGTGAAGTGTGAGTCGGAAGCGAACGCGGACTACAATGCGGCGAAGAACATCGGGATGCGGTACGTCCGTCGGGGCCAACAGTCGTCTCGGCGGACGGGCGACAGTCAGCTTGCCCTGAAGTCTGGAACTGTGACGCCGAGTGGCGGATTTACCGCCCACCCGGACGGGTTCGAGGCCGAGTTCATGGACAAGCCCCACCCTCCACGAGCGAACCCATCAGGGTGAACGAAGTAGGGTGGGGTAGTTGACGCAGAACTCGATGCGCTCCGCGAGGCTGGGTTCTGGATCTCGGACGACCTTTATTCGAAAGTTCTCTCCGAAGCGGAGAATTAACCTCGACAGCTTTTCGAATCCACTGAGCTACAACCACCGCTCCCGCAGTTTTATCGCCCCCCAGAGGGGTGCGGGGCGTCACACCAGATGCCTCGAATCGATTATGACTACAACTCCATACGCGAGTGGCTTCGACGAAGAGACTTCCAACCAATGCAGCGGTACCTGCCCGGAATGTGACGGCGAGATCCAAACCGATGGTGGTGAACGCACCTGTCGAACGTGTGGGCTCGTCATCGACGGCTACGGCATCGCCCACGACTTCGAACCACGGACCTTCGAGGATGGACCCAATCGAGAACGGACGGGCGCACCACTCACAAACGCACGACACGACCGCGGTCTCTCCAGTCAGATCGGTCGGTGGCGAGACGGGGAACAGCAGGTCCTTCCCGAAAAGAAGCGCCGACAGTTACACAGGCTGCGACGTGAGCACAGCAGAGCACGCTTCCAGTCGAAAGCAGAGCGAAACCTCGCCTTCGGTTGTACAGAGATCGCCCGTCTCGTCTCGGCGTTGGAACTTACACGCGAGACGACCGAGTTCGCCTCCTCGTTGTTCAGGCAAGCGCAGGATCGAGACCTCTTCGTCGGACGGTCTCTCGAAGGATTTGCAGCAGGGAGTGTGTATGCCGTGTGTCGATGTCGGTCGATCCCATACTCCACCGCCGAAATCGCTGACGTTGCTCGATGTGATGAACAAACCCTCACGAACGCGAATTCAGTCCTGAACGTCGAACTCGGGCTCGAAACAGCGATCCAGACACCGCAGGATCTCATTCCGAAATTCGGCGATGAACTCGAACTTCCACAGGTCGTGCGTCGACGGGCACGAAGGCTCGCTGAACGAGCCATAGATGAAGGATTAGACAACGGTCGTCATCCAGCTGGTCTCACAGCTGCAACCCTGTATATCGCCACACAGGAACGCGACATCCGGGTCACCCAAGCGGACATCGCAGACGTTGCAGACGTGTCGATCGTGACGCTCCGGAAACGCCAAGACGAATTGCTTGCGGTGGTGTAGTGCAATGTGGCCCTGGTCATGCTTGCGGCGCTCAGGCGTGCTGTACGAATGTCGTTGGTGTGGAATGACACTCGACCGAGAAGGCAACGAGTGCCCGTACTGTGGTCCCTGCGATGTCGTTGTCTTCAATCTCGATTCGTGAGCATCATCTACGACAATCCATGACATATTCAGTTGCTCATCATATACACTGCGAATAAACACGCAATTGGCCAAGAAATTCCTCTATATGTGGCGTTTTTAAAGGAAATACGAACGCTTATACGCTGCTTCCTCACTGGTTCGAGTGAGGGCTGCTCGGTGGTCGTCGTTGGGTTGCGGTGGTCACTCTGAGTGGCTACGCTCCCTCAATCATGCAAATTGACAGTTCAAACGCTGGCGATTCGAATCGACGCTCGATTACTTCCCTCTTTGAGGCCAACGCTCTGCGACGTTGGCTTCTTTCGCTCTCAATCGGTCTTCTCGTACTCGGGACCATCGCCGTCGAGCCAACGCTTGCAGACTCGCACACAGACGGTGGTGTCGGTGAAGCCTTCTGTGCCTCATCGATGGCACTCACCATCCAAAATCTCTTCACCGTCATCCAGTTTGGCGGCCCGCTCGTTGGCGGTGTGCTCGCGCTTGGTGCCACGGTTGCGATCCCAACGATCCGCCGAGCCGACGTGAAGAAAGAACTCAAAGAGGCCCGCAATCAGGGCGTCATCTGGGGTGTCATCGTCGCACCGCTTGCGACGACGATCCTCGGATTCATCCTCAACAACGTCGTCGCTGGCGGGACGAGCTGCGGGTTCTAAGTGTGGGCCGTGGTGTTGCCTTCGGCTGGCTTGCACTCCTCGCACTGGCTGCCCTCTCGATACCGGTCAGTGCTCATCCCCCAGCAGAACCAGATCATGGGATCAACAACTCGACGTTCGCAACGCTGTGGTCACTCGATGGCGATGCAGGACATTCGACGGATGAGGATGCACTGGTGACGCTTGGGACCCAGACGGACATTCCGTTCGACGCCCCACCTGAAGCAGTCGAGGCGTGGAACGATGGCGAACTCTCGTCGTTTCCAGACAGTGGTCTCGATCGCTCGCTCGTCCCGACGAATGCGACCACCTCGAACAGTGGTGTGATCCGTGATGCTCACGCGACGATTACGGCCCTCCGTCCATCGACACGGGTCCACGCTCAAGCTGGACAGACGCCGCTGTACGTCGGGCGGCGTGGCGACATTGCAGGATTCGTCGACTATCGAATTGCACTCCCCGAAAGAGACACGCCGACAGGAGAGAACCTGACGATCACGCGCTGGGTGAGCGAGGCCGCAATCACCGAGACGCGCCTCTACGTCGGCGGCGAACGCGTCGACACTGGCGAGGGATCGCACACGCCAACACTCGCATACAGTCGTGAGGACGTACAATCGCTCCCAACAGTAGAGACGACGATCCGACTCGAATCCACGATCGAGGTCACGTGGGTGCGTGAACGCAGCGTCTGTACACGATATAATAACACGACTGGCTGTACGGGCTGGCGTCGATCGACTCGAACGACGACCGACTCGGTCGATGTTCACGATACCGTCGCTGTCCATCTCCACGAGATCGGGGTTTCTGGCTATGTTGGCAGGTATCCCGACGGCGACCGGGCAATCGTCGCCTACACGAGTGAACCGTGGGCGGGCTTCGAGCGTCAGAACTCGCGCGGGTCGGTCAACGGTGTCTGGCGTTTTTACACGGCGAGAGATCCACGCTTCGATACGCTGATCGAACACTCTGGGTCGAGTGCTACGCGAGTCCATTCCCCGGTCCATCCACTCACTGTCCATGCCTTTCCGATGGAGACCGGTCCAACGGCTGGGCCACGTCAGTCAGTGAGCATCGTCGAGGGTTTTGGTGGGCAACGGACACCGCCTGATCTCCCACCAACGGTTGCACTCGATGTTGTCGAGGAACCGTACACTGCGACGTTCGGACTGGCAACACGGTGGTCTGCAGACACAGCAACGACAGACGATCAGTCGAATACGTCACCGGAGAGCATCATCGCCCGCGGACTGGTACGCGGCGTCGAACACCGTCGCTCGCTCTCGTCGTTCGAACCGATCCCGATCAACGAGAGTACGATTATACTCACGGCACTGAACGACTCAGGAAACGACACCCGTCGGGTTCGCATCACTCTTACCGACGCCACCACCGGTCGTCCAATCGAGACGGCCAATCAGTCTGGCTACGTCCACGTGGCCGGCGAGCGCATCAACACCAGTGCCAACGGGACTGCCACGGTCACGCTCGATCAGACGGGTGGGTCGGTCAGTGCCCGTTACTATCCAGATGATTGGTGGGGACGCAATCCCGGCTACATTGGCTCACAGACGACGCTTCGACTCGAAAACAGTGTGCTCGAATTCCTCGAAACGCTGTTTCGCTTCGCTGTCCCGGTCGGTCTATTCGCCATTGGTGTCTTCCTGATCGACCGTCTTACTGGGTGGGGCGTCTGGCCACCGTGGAGGCTGAGATGACTCACTCATCCCGTTCCCAGCGGCGACGAGGTGGGCCGTGATGCAGGCCCTTGGCGACATTATTCCCGAGGCACTCTCGGATTGGCTCCGTGGACTGTTCGAACCAATCGAGCAGGTCATTCAGAACGAGGGATCGGAAGTCATCGAGGCGGTCGTCAGCACGCCCGCACCGGATACGGTCTTTGGCACACCCACAAACGGGGCGTGGCCCCAGATCTACGAGTACTACTGGGAGGGGCTCATCCCACTCACCCTCTTCCTGTACGGCCTCTCGATCGGGTTGGTGATCTTCTTCGAGTCGACCAGTGGACTGTTCAGTAGCTATCACACGACGAATCTCAAGCGACGGGCGTTCTCGGGGTTGCTCGGCATCCTGTCGTGGTGGTGGATCGCTGCGTTCTCGCTCAGGCTGATCGACGGTCTGGGCAGATATCTTGTCCCTGATCTCGCGACGGTCTCGCTGTTCGAGATCACCTCCTTCGGTGTGATTGGTCTCCTTGGACTACTTGTGTCGCTGACGGTCGACCTGATCCTGTTCGTCCTCATTGCGTTGATCTACTTCACGCGCCACGTGATGTTGTACCTCTTCGTCCTCCTGATGCCGCTGCTGATCGTCTTCTGGATTCCCGGCGTCGGCCCGTTCTCGCTCGTCTCGCGGTTCATGCAACGTCTTGCCGGATTCTACGCACCCTTCCTGTTCATGACGATTCCGGTTGCACTCCTGTTCCGACTGGGTGCGCTGCTCGGTGAGAGCTTCTCACTCTCACTCGATGGGATGCTCGCCTGGGTCGTTGCGCTGATTATCCCTTTCGTTGCCGTCGTTTCGCCATTGCTGTTGTTCTGGCAGGCCGGGGCGATCTTCGTCTTCGGCGAGCGCGCCGGCCATCACGCGTCCGGTCGGCAGGCTCAAAATCGTGTGGCGAAAGCCAGTGCAGGAGCTCAGACGACCGCGCACGGCGGCCAGAACTTCACTCGCGGTGCCCGTGGGGATGCCGCAGTGAAACGCGATGGACAGGCCGTCCTTGGCTCTGGAAACTCTCGCGCCCACGCAGCGGGAACGAAACTCCGAGAGACGAGCGTCTCGCTCCGTGACCGGATTACCGAACGGACTGGCGACGCCGCGTCGAGTGGTGGGGCTGGTGACGATCACGACGGTCCATCGACGTCGAAGAACGATGCAGCCCCGTCTAGAGCCACTCGTCAGAGCGACTTCTCGACACTTCGCAACCGTGGAAACGACACTCCCTCCGAGGGTGACGACGCGGACGAACCGCCCTACGATCCTGACGACCGACCACGCTACATCAACTGACTATGGCACATCGAGATCCCGAAAAACGAATTCCGAAGTTCATCGGCACCGATCCCACGCTCGTTGGGAACTATACGATTACCGACGCGGCAGTTGCACTCTTTCCTGCCGTGTTGGTCCTCTTGACGATCCAGATGGTCGTTCCGGCCTCGTTTTCGGTCGCTGGCTACACGGCCGAGACGCTGGCGATCCCCCTCGCGATCGGTGCAGTTGCCATCGGGGCACTGTTTGTCTGGCTCACGCCCGACTATACGACCAGTCTCGAATGGATCACGACCTACGCGGGCTGGCTTCAGCGTTCGACTGAGCACACCTTCGAGGAGGCCACCCAATACACGCAGCTCGAACGACTCCACTCCGAACACGACGCAATCGAACGGACGGATGGTGCATTCGTCGGGATGATTCAGGTCGATCCACCGACGATGGCGCTTGCGACTGACGAAGAGTGGCACCAGCGAGCCAATGCCTTCAGCAGCGTCCTCAACTCGACGGTCGAGTTTCCCATCCAACTGTACTCGACCACGCAAGAATTCCCAGTCGAGGAGTATCTCGCACACTACGAGGATCGGCTCGACGATCCGGATGTCAAGAATAATCCGAAACTCGCCCGGCTCATCGACGCCTATCGGTCGTGGTATGTCGACGACGTGGCAAGTCGCCAGATGACGATCCGTGACCACTACGTCATTGTCCCGGTCACTCCCGCAGAGATCCAGTTCGACCGCGAGAGTCTGCTTCAACAACTAACCAGAATCCCAGTCATTGGCACACTCATCAGTGCATGGTTCGCCCCGCGCGTACTCGACGAACAGCAGGCGATGTTCGAGGAACTCGATAGTCGACTGCGCCGGCTCGAAGGTGGGCTACGGGAGATCGAGGGCTGTGGCACGACTCGTCTACATGGCGAGGAATGTCTGGCCGTTCTCGGACGGTTCTGGACGAACGAAGAGTACGCTCCCAAGACACTCGACAGGCTGACTCGAACTCAACCAGTCGTCGGGGAGACCTCTGCATGATCGGTCGTCTACTCACGTCGCTTGGCCTTGCCAGTGCTGTCTCCGATACTGAAGACGCTGGCGGGGTGCACGAACGGCCAGGTCGGCCGTCGAGGAACGCTGGTGGGTCGCGACCGGATGCCGATGATGATCAGAGCGCAGCCACTCTTGATCGTGCGGACTCAGAATCAAAGACCAAAGACATCACCGTGACGTACGATCCTGCGAGTGAGTCGCTTCCCACACCCGAGGAGATTCATCGCACACTTCTCGCGCCATCGGGCATCGAAGAACATCCCCAGCATGTCAGTCTCGCCCAGCACTCGATACGGTCACGCTGGATCGCCGAGTATCCAGAGACGCCCAGCGATGGGTTTCTCGAACGACTGTACGCCGCTCCTGAAACGAAACAGAGCGACATCTCGATTCACATCGACCCGCGCGAGACGACGGCGACACTCGATGCGCTGGAAAATCAGATCGAGGAACTCGAAGCCGACGTGGAGTACTTAGCGGAGAAGCGCCGCGCCAGTGCGCGCGGACTCCAGAAAGATCTTGAAGACTATCGAGACCTGTACGATTCACTTCGGAACAGTTCGACGCGAGCGTTCGATGTTGCAACGTATCTCACGAGTCGTGCTGGCGACGAGCAGTCACTCTCGGATAACGCTGTCAGAAAGACGGCCAGACAGCCACCCGCAAATCTCGTCCCGGTCACACCGCGCTGGCAGCAACTGGATACCCTGATTTCGGGCAGTCCGATCGGGCTCAACAAATTAGAGCACTCACTCTCGACACGAACGCCGATGCTCTCGGGAGCGGTGGGTGCGATGTTCCCCTTTGTCTCCGGTGCATTCGCAGAACCCGGCATCGAATACGGAACCTACGCACTGAACGAGAGTCCGTTGATTCTCGATCGCTTCGCTCGCGAGACGGGCTACTGCACGATGGTGATCGGGAAACTCGGCGCTGGCAAGTCATTTTCGACGAAACTCCAGCTTGTCCGTCGACGGATGTACGATCCCGACACCGTGATCATCATGCTCGATCCACTGCAGGGTTTCGCCGGAGTGAACGATGCACTCGGTGGCGAGCGCATCACTGTCGGTGGGACACGGGGATTGAACCCACTCGACTTGCAGCCAACGCCGCCCGGAATTCTGGATTCGGTCCCGGACCTCGACCCGTGGGCCGAGCAACTCTCACGGTCGATGGCCTTCTTCGAGACGTTCTTCGACAGCGTCGCGAACAATCCACTGGCCGATCGAAAACAGACGCTCCGTCGATCGGTGCAGGAAGCCTACGATCGGAAAGGGATTACGCGCGATCCGAGTACGCATTCGAATCCGTCGCCGACGATTACGGACGTGATTTCGGTGCTGGAGTCGCTGCTCGAAGAACCTGCGACGTTCGGGTATGCGACCAGTGGTGAACAGGACAGTGTTCGAGATGATGCTCAATCACTGCTGAAAGATTTACGACCGTCGTTCCGGGCGGACGGTGACCTCGCGAACCTCGCTCGCGAGACCGAGTTTGACCTCGACTCGCGCGTGGTCTACCTCGATCTCCATCAGGAGGAAGGCGCACGCGGTCGTGGTGAGACGAGCCTGATGATGCAGGTGTTGTTCAATGCGGTGTATGAACGCGCCAAGCAGACGGACAAGAAGGTCGTCTTCGCCATCGACGAAGCCCACTATCTGATGCACGATGCGACTTCGCTGTCCTTCCTGGAGACGGCTGTTCGACATTCGCGACACTACGATCTCTCGCTGCATTTCATCACACAGACTGGCGGCGAGTTCGCGCTGACGCCCGAGACACGGACGATCGCGAGTTTGTGTTCGATGACAGTTATCCATCGGGTGAATGAGGAAGCCGAGAAGTTGGTCGAATGGTTCGATTTGAGCGAGCGCGAGGTGAACTGGGTTCGAACGGCGAAGGCCGGGAACGACGAGGATGGCTACTCAGAGGCGTTGCTCGGAATTGACGAAGAGGGATGGTTCCCGTTGCGAGTACGGGCGAGTGAGTACGAGGTGAGTGCGATCGATGGCAGAGACAAGTGAAGAAATCATTTTTCGGAATTTGGATTGTTGATCAGGGTGGTTGTTAACCAACAAATTGTATCTAAGAGACGTTTGTTGGTTAATTTGGGTCGAATCCAGCTTCGGAGCGGTTCTAGCCCCTTCTTGGTCGAACTCGCAGTCCGCATGCGTCATCGCGATCGCAACGAGAATCTGCCGGGGTCTTCACCAAGATACCGACGCTGACCCAAAGCGGCATTAGTATGAATATGATCTGAATATATATGTCCGAAAAACATCGTCGGAAGGTTGGTGGCCGGGGGGAGGTGACGATTCCACAGGAACTCCGTGCCCAGTTCTGCCTCAGCGGCGGCGATGAAGTCCTCATCCACGAGGAAGACGGAAAGCTCGTTATCGAACCACCGGTCTCTCGTGAGTTGCTGGCAGAGGGGTACCGCAAACGGGCCAAGCGAGATCGTGAAATCGCTGATGAACTATATCACATCTCCAGGGAGACAGATTCCCAGCTGGGCGATGCACCGGACTGGGAGGCGTGACCGTGTGAATTCAACGAGGTGATATCGGTCTCGTTGAGCTGGACCCGACGCAGGGATCGGAGCAGCGTGGTACTCGACCGTGTCTCGTCGTGCAAAATGATATCGGGAATGTGAATGCGCCAACGACGATCGTCGTACCGTTTACTACCTCGTTTGCAGACCAGCTCTATCCCTTCGAAGTACTTGTGCCAGCTGATGAGTGTGCTCTGAAAGAAGACTCGGTAGCGCTGTGCAGCCAACTCCGGACGATTTCTGTGGAACACCGGATTATTGACAATGTGGGTGCTGTTTCATCGAGTCGGATGACTGCGGTGGATGATGCACTCAAATATAGCCCCGGACTGACTGAGGTATCCTGAGACGCGGAGGACAAGAGACTACCAAGGGGGTCGTTCTGTTTGAGCGCTTGTGACGTAAGGGGTGTGGAAGTGAAGATTTCACAACCGCGTGGGTTCCACGCAGTTGCAGGATATCTGCTTAACTAGTGTCCACACACGTCCACCGTCTAGTGGTTTTGCGCTGAAGTAGTCACAGATATACGAGAGCGCGCTACTATGGTGAAGTGCCTGTTGGGGACTCTCGGGCCCGCAAAACACCTCTAGCAGCTATCTAGGCTGTCAGAACAGAAAACCGGCAATTCACACTCGTCGCTACAGCCCGCAAGAGGGTGTTTCAATGGATACTAGCAGTTGTGTGTGATTCTATGCGCGCCCGTTCGGGCATTCGTAGAGCTGTGGGAAGACACAGGTGCGTGTATACGCCTATGAGAGACGGTTTTAGTAACGTGCCCGGCTTCGAACGTGGGTCATCGCAGGGGATTCTGAAAGTAGCCAAACCGACAGACGAAGACCGTGTGTGGATGCGATCTAAGGGGTGAAAAGGCGTCCGTCGATGGGTCTTCGCTGGTCAGTCGGTCTCAGACAAGACACGCGAAAGTGTGCTCTGGGGCTCAGAGGTGCGTGCTCTCTCCAGTTTCGCCTACACGCCACGCGTCGTCTATTTCTCCACACATTCGATGTTCTCTCCCTGTGAAACCCCTTCTTGCGGAGGAGAGAGCCGATTGTGCGATTTTGGCGGTGATCTTGGCTGACTCTGTCCGTTGAGTCACACGGATGCAAAGAGGACGTACATCGATATTGAGGTTGACGTGGAGTGCAAGCGAGGACAGTACGAGGGAACTCCCTCGGTGAACACGAAGCGGTTCCGCGTCATCGGCGTCCGTCACAGAAGTTGAAAACACGGCAATTCCATCCTTCTCTGCCCACCGATGCACGCGGTACGCCATCGATTGGATCATTCCCTACAGTGGTGGAGTGATGTTCTCCGCCGGGTTGCAGGTTCGGTGCAGTATGCGCCCACGGATCGACTCGGAATTGCGGTCGGCGTCGTTGTGTTTCTCCTTCGCCAGGCCCTGTCACCACCTACTCATCGTCTCGCCACGACCCCCATACCTCTCGATACTTGCCGAGTTCGCGGTACTCCTTCTTCCGCTCGAACGCATCGATGGCGTAGATCACCTCGTTGTCCTTGTCCCAATCGATGAGTACGCGGAAGTCACCGACACGAAGCCTGTAGCCGGGGTGGTTCTTCAACCGGTCAAGAAAATGATCCGGGAAGTCGCCAATGTTCTCCAGCTTGTTGATGATCCGCTCTGCGTCCTCTGTTTCGAATTGCTCCAGCGTTTCGACCACCGTCTCCGTCAGAACAACCTCATGAGCCACCGTTCAGCCCTCAGTCCTGGTCGATGCCGAGGCGTTCGCGGGCCTCGTCCGTGGACATCGTCCGCCCCGCTGCAACGTCCGCGTAGCCTTCCGAGACGCCCTCCTGCGCGCCGGGGGTCAAGATCGGTTCCGTGGTGTCGCGCAGCACCTCCCGAATGAACTCCGAGCGGTTGGTATACTCCAGTTCCTCGGCCAGTTCGTCGATCTCTTCGAGAAGTCGCTTCGGCACCTTTACGTTCAATTTCACCATGTCGCCGTCGTCGTTGTCGTCCGCGTCCGTGCTCATACAGCGTGGTACGCGGGTGGTACTCAAAGAACTGTCGCTCAGTCGTATCGCGAGTCGTCAACCAGTTCGTGAACCGCCTCGAAGTCAAGTGGTTCGAGACGCCGAAAGCGTCTCGTCATTACGGACGCCTTCGTCTTCCGTACAATCCGAGGCTTACTGCGTCCCGGTTGCTTGGGTGAACGAACAGCGGACACGGTGGGGTGTCCGGATGTCGATCGTGGCTTGATATGGCCCTCGCTCACAGCCGGTATGGGTGTGTCTGGAAGGACTCGAACGTCCTCGGGGGGCTCGCGGTCGCTCGTCGACATCTCTCACGGTGTTCGAGAGGGGCCGACGAGCGACTGCCCGAGCGCGAGCGGTCCTCGCCCGTTCATCCACCAGGGGGCGGTTGTGGGGGTCGTTGAGTGTGGCTGTGGTGGTCTCTGAATGGCACGCAGCGCTCGCTTCTTTGCGGGCCGACTCGCACTTGCTTCGCCGCGTGCGACCTGCGCCTCACTGCGTTCGTCGCAGGCGTCGCTCACGCTCGTCGGTGCCACGGGGTTAGTCAGTCGGCCCTTCGCTTCGCTCGGGCGCGTCAGACAAACTCTCGTGGCCACTCGGCCGGCCCGCCCAGCGCGCGCTGCTGGCAGTGTGGTCTCGAACGTGCGCGCTGGCCGCGCCCTATCGGGCGCGTGAAGGCGCGGCCAGCACGCGTAGCGGTGTCGTCGTTTTGAGGAGAGTCACGACTGGGAAGTCGTGGAAGTAGAAGACGCTGGATGGACGCCTTCGGATACTACTGCAATGAGCATTGAGCACTCGATTCGACAAGAAGCTTCGCATGATGAACAGACGGCTGAGGAGTTCGAGGCGGTGGATTCGCCCGAACTCCGAGGGTCGGTTGAACAGGAGATTCAGGGGCGGGTGGATACGAATCATCCCGATGGGGTTGGACGAGGACTGACCTTAGAGGCAGAAGAGAAACTGGCAGCGCGAGAGGCAGAAATCGGCCGAACGAGAAGCCGTTGGGATCACCGAGAAGACTCAGACCGAGAAGCACGGACGCGTGAGGTGGCTGTGAAGGGGAGTGAAGAACGTCGACGAACGTTCGAGAAGCGAGCAGCAAGCGTGGATCAGTGGCGCGATCCGGATGCGGTGGATCCGAGAGCGGAGATGGATTGTGAGGAGTTGGCGGGCGTGAACCAGCAGGCAGTGCGAATCAAAGAGCAGCTGAAAGGCGGGCCGACGACAGCGGCGCTCAGTCGTCGACTAGCAGAGCGGATTGGACGTGGAGCGGATCTCGTGGATGCGTCGGTCGAGGTGATGGAGGCAGAATGGATGAGCGAAGGGGCGGTTGTGCCAATCGATCGGATCGAGGATGTGCCGAGCGGCGAGGTGAGTATTTCCGGGGTCGTTGAGGTGCTTTGGGAACCCAAACATCCGAGCATCAGTCAGGTCGGGCTGATTGCGGATGAGACAGGGAGAACGAAATTCACGAGCTGGGTCCGGTCGGATATACCGATGGTCGAGGAGGGAGAACAGGTGTTGCTACGGAATGTGGCCAAGAGCTGGTACGAAGGCCGGTGTTCGGTTGCGCTGACGGGGTGGTCGGAGATCAGATTCGACGATCGCGGGCCGTGGTGGTAGGATAGTCACTGGCATTCTTTTTTGTACGCCAGCCCCTCCCCAGCCGTCGTCCTCACATTGCTCGGACGCCCCTCGCGCGTTCTCGCCACACGGTGGCGATTCATCGCGCGCCCAGGGTCGTAGCCCTCTCGTGGACGACCACACAGGTCCTGAAATCAAGGGTGGACTAGCGATCCTACAACGCACTCCGTTTGGTATTCTTCTCAGTGCGCCCAAAGGATCCTTCCTGAGTCAGGTGAGAGAACCCCTGGGGACCCCACCACGTCCGCATAATTCTCAGAGAGATAGAGTAGATTGTGTTGTGAGGTGCCCCTTCTGTCGTGTGGATTCGACAGTAGATTATGCGGACGTGGTGGGGTAGTTGTTCTTCATTTCCAGAATGCAGACGCTCCGGACACAGTGGTTTTATTCGCCCCCAGAAGGGTGCGGGGCACACCCCGCAGAGTACCAATGGGACACAGAGCACTCGTTGCCTACGAACGACCGGACGGACTGTACAACTGCCACTACTCACACTGGGGTGGGATGAACCTCACACTCACAGACAAACTCGCAAAGCAGACACCCTTCGGCGGTCACACGCCCTCGGACCACGTTCAAGACTACTTCGAGGGGCTTCTCGACACTCCTCGTGACACCACTTCCATCTCACCCCCGACGAACGATTGTCCGATCGATCTCGATCCACTAGAGGTTGCGATCACCCTCGACGACATCGCCTTTACGACACTCGATTATCTCCATCACGAAGCATTCTACGTCGTCTCGGAGTCGTTCGAGGTCACACCGTATCGAACTTGCTGGCTTGGGCTCACACAGGATGCGGAGACAGTCACAGAAGCACCGACGATCGGCAACGGCGCATACTATACGGTCCGATGGTACGAGGGCGTCCCTGTCGGTGACGGCGTCATGCGCGGTCGGTGTAAGGCACTGAAAGACTGCACGGGCGATATGCTAGATCGAGATGTCTTCGACGAGGAGAGTGCGATGAGATACATGATCGATAAGCTCAGAGCATGGTGTCGTGAGCAAGAACTACATGTGACCCGTCCAGCACAGCCGTAGTGTATCACGCCCCGAGGGGCGAGGGCGCATTCATCGTCCTCGCTACCATGCCCGAGAACGAACTCGCAGAACTGGTCGAAGCTGAACAGCAACTCGAACAACTCCTCGTCGCAACTGCCGAGGATGGTGTTCCCGAGCTCGCACTCATCGCGATTCTTCGGGACTATGCTGATCTCGTCGAAGAGCAGGGATACGTTCCTCGGACGTGGCGACAGTAGGAGCAGACGACAGCCACGCCGACGCATTTTATCGCCCCCCTGAGGGGTGCGGGGCGCTGCCCTCGCACTTCGCTATGAGTGATGCAGAACATCCGCTCGATTTCCTTGACGTACCGACTCGCATCCTGAAGCGTGCCCAGTACGAAGCGCTGGAATTCGAATTGCTGGAGACGAACGTTCTCGTTCGCAACGAGAGCTATGCCGATCCTGAGAACCACGAGTACCTCGTCGAGATCGACGACGGGTTGCCTGTCTCGTGTGCCTGTCCTGCAGACGAACACTACGACAACGCCTGTAAGCATCGTGTGGCGGTGGCGATGCGTCGTCCAATCCTCGACTTTGCGAGCGAGGCCAAACTGGTTGCAGATGGTGGCTCAGCAACCCGAGAGAGCGGGAGCGCTCCCTCCTCTCTTGACGAGCGGGGCATCGAGCAGGAAGGTACTGAAGATGATCCCGAGGACTGTGATTGCGATGAACTCTCCGATGCGTTTCCGTGCTGGGAGTGCTATCGAGCAGGCAGACAGACGTTCGAGTGACTCGCAACGCCGTCCCTCCTCGGGTAGCTGATTGTGCGAACAGCTTTGTCTACCATCACACAGCCACTGCTACCGCGTGTTTTATCGCCCCCCGGAGGGGTGCGGGGCGTCACACCAGATGCCCTGACTTTGAATATGATCGGAACTCCATTCGCAAGTGGCTTCGACGAACCACTCTCCAACAACTGCAGCGGCCAGTGTCCCGAATGTGACGGCGAGATCGAAACCGACGCTGGTGAGCGAACCTGCCGAGCGTGTGGGCTCGTCATCGATGGATACGGGATTGCACACGACTTCGAACCACGAACGTTCGAGGAAGGGCCCGGCAGAGAAGGGACGGGCGCGTGTCTTGACGACGCAGAGCTGACATGATGCAATCCGATCTGTTCGTCGAAATTCGTCATCGCTTAGATCTTGGTGAAACTGCGGTGATCTGCCATGCAGTCGCACAGGGTGCTGATATGGAATATCGGAGGACACACGCCAGATTTTGAGTAAGGGTGCTATCCCAGAGTGCTGTATCAAGCCTGCTACCCCGCTGCTTCGAAGATCCTTACTCCAAATCTGGTGTGTGTGCTTATTGTGATTTGCTTATTTTCCAGTTCAGACTGGTGAGACGCTCTTCCTCTTTGGCACATCTCTGCTCTGTTGAATCCGATGACGGCACGGGGACTTAGAATTCTCTCGACAGCGCTCCTGAACCGACGACAGAGTGACCCGATCCCGACGCCTTCTGTGGGTTCAACAGAGCATTCTGGACCGTAGTCACTCATCACATGGAGAGACACACCAGGTAACGAGTGTAGTACTCAATCGAAGAGAGACACCAGGCGCCTAGTGAAAAGCCACTACTGAGACTCAGCGTGGCTGATGACACACCAGATTTCCGCCGTCTTTGAGGCTGGATCGTGGAATGAGCTGAAATCGCCTGTGGATAGAGGCCGTCCATAGAATGGATGGGAAGATCTGCTGAGGGATACACACCACATTTCCGTTGTCTTTTCAGAAGGTGATGGCACTTCTTCGATTGATTAGATCCGATAGATTGTCTGCAGAATCTTCGAACAGAAGATGTATTCTGAATTGATTCTTGAGGTGTGTTTGGCCACTCCCGGCCTCATCATACACCATATTTCCGCTGTCTCATACAGAGGGTGATCCAAGGTTACTACCTACCTGTATAGGCAGATAGTGACTCGTGCATTCCGATATCGTCTATCGTCCCGTCGAGAGCAGTCACCATCGTTTCCAATCCATGATCCAGTTCGAATTCGTAGTAGTGGCCACCAGCTTCTCCCTGATTTCGTTCGGAGATCGTGATTGCCCCTAACATGTCGAGTTCTCTTAGGAAATCGCGAACTCGTCGTGAGGTCAATGAATCGACCGCAGTGAGGTCACAGATACGGGTGTACCGGTCGTGAATGGTTCGTGTGCGTGCAGGAGTAGCAGTTTCTGCTTCGAGCGTACAGAGTGCATAGAGGACATACCGACTATGATCGTGGAGTGATCGCACACCTTCGATGATTCCTTCGCGCTGGACTCGGCTCTGTCCCTCTTCAACATCTGCTTCCGTGACAATTTCGCGATCGTCGTTTCGAGCGATATCACCCGCTGCCCGAAGCAAGTCCAGTGCTTCTCGTGCGTCACCACTCTGTTTGCGACCGTATGCGGCACAGAGTGGTAGTACGCCCGATTCAAGCGCGTTGTCTTTGAATGCGATCTTCGCTCGCTGTTCGAGAACTTCCCGGAGTTCATCTGCATCGTACGTCTCGAAAAAGATCTTCTTCTGGCACAGTGAGGACCGGACTTTCGGAGAGAGGCGATCGGAGAAGGTGAGATCATTGCTAATGCCGATCACACCAACACGCATAGAATCAAGCGTATCCTGTTCTGCAGCACGGGAGAGCTGATACAGAATAGAATCTTCTCCAGCCTCAGTATGATCAATCTCGTCAAGGACAAGCAGGACAATCATGTTCTGTTCAGGATTTGCTTCCCTCTCAACGGCGTTGAGTTCAGACCACATCATCTCGTACACTTCTGACGTGCTGTATCCACTTTCGCCGATCCTGTTGTGCCGTTCTCGAAGGCTATTGATTATCGCGATCGCAACCCGATACGAGGTTGAAAGCCCGTCACAGTTGATGTAGACCGATGTGATATCTGTATCAGGATACTGTTCAACGTCTTCCTGGAGATGTGTGAGAAGATACTGTGTCGCGGCAGTTTTTCCGACACCAGTTTTCCCATACAGGAAAATGTTGTTTGGCTCTTCTCCCCACACTGCGGGTTCGAGATAGTCGATATATTGCTTGAGTTCTTTGTCTCGCCCGACAAGTTCGTCTGGAGTGTATCGATCGGAGAGGACATCCCGGTCAGCAAACGGTGTTTTTCCCCGGGTGAACACACGATCAGTCATTACCAAAGTAGAGAATAGCATGGGTCATAAACATACCCTTCTATAGGTACCGCAATTTCCGCCGAGACCAGTATTTCTTTTGTCTTCTGGTATGGTGTTAGTTGGTGTCTATAGGTCTTTATCGACTGAAGACTCCGGAAATATGGTGTGTCTATATTCCGCAATCCGGTAGACAGAGTATTCGCTGATTCGGGCGGCAAAGTATATTACAAAGACTGCGGAAATGTGGTGTCTGTGTCGATCTGTAATGCTCCGCTCAGGTGAGGTTCATCGGTGAGAATAACTTCAAAACAGGTGTGTCTCTACAGGCGGAGCAGGCTGAATATTCCGAGACGGCGCAAAAGACGAAGTCTTCCCCCAATGCCTCGAATCGCTTAATTTTGAGGCGGTTCAGGGGTAGATAGGAATGGGGAGTCACGTTATCTATGTGTGGGTCATCTCTAGAACAGCTAGTGACGCTTCTTGCTTAGACAGTACAACACGGAAGCCTTTCCGAAACAGTCAGTCAATCCCCGTTCGCAATCCGTGTATGCGCACTAATGAGCGCGCCGTCGAGATCCAGTCCTTCGATGTGGGTTTTCTCGTCGATGATCGACTGTCGGACATTAGCATCTCTGACCGTCGCCTCCGGGAAGACAACTGCATTGTCGACGTGCGCGTCGTGTAGTTCTGCACCTGGGAGGACGTGGACGTTCTCACCGAGCGTCGTCTCCTGAAGTGTCGCATCCGGAGCAACAACGTTCTCGCCGTTACTCTCCCAGCGGATCGCTTCGAGGTAACTCTCCGCGGTCCCGATGTCGTACCACGCGCCATCGAACGTGAAGGCTCGGACAGAGCCGTCCTCGACGAGCCACTGGATGAACCACCCCGGTTCGTCGGGGTTGTTGCCCGCTTCGAGGTACTCCTCGAACCGGATCGATTCTGATGGGAACGCGTAGCAGGCGATCGAGACGAGCGTACTGTCTGGGTCGTCGGGCTTCTCCTGAAAGTCGACGACTTTGTCGTCCTCCAGTTGAACCAGCCCATAGGATTTCGCCTTCTCCCGGGACCCGACATCGTAGGCCGCAAGCGTCGGATCGCCGTCCTGTTCGAAGGAGTCAATAAAGCCCGAGAGATCGAAACTGATAAGATTGTCACCAGCGACCACTAGGAGATCGTCGTCGTGAAGGTTCTCTCGGTCGACCAGTTGAGCGAGCGCTCCGACGACACCGAACTTCTCGTCTTCTTCAGTGGTTTCTTCGATCGTCAACGTCGGTTTCTCGAACGAGCTCTGTGCGATATGCTCTCGGAAGTCCTCGGCGAACCGCTCGTTCGTGCTGACGTATACGTCGCCGATGCGGTCGTCGTCTTCGAGTTCACGCAGAATTCGGTCGATGACAGTTGTCTCTCCGACCGGAAGGAGCATCTTCGGCCGATTTCGCGTGATCGGCCAGAGCCGTGTTGCGTACCCGCCCGCGAGGACGATCGCTTTCATATCACCTGCCTCTGTAGCCGTGTATAAATAGTTGTATATCCTTCTCAAGTATCCGATATTGAGACTATCAACCTCGGCGTTAAGACGTTTAGAAGGGGGTGTGTACCAGTTAAAACTTTGACTTCTTTGTTGCTTATGATAGAACTACGATATTGTGGTGGTATAACAAGGGATTCTGTATCTTGCTCCGGTGGTTTTATTCGGTTGAACATTGGTGCCTTAGATAATATGGATGACGTGCGCGAGGAGATTGATTCCCTTCTCGAAGAGAAACCCCAACTCGAATCTGATATCGAAGTACTTCTCAGCGCGGATGGGGACGGGCCCTGGACGTTCGATGAGGTCCCCGTTGACTCCGGTACTTTCGGCGAAATCGTCTCCCGCGATATCGTCGAAGAGCGTGATGACGGCTACCGGTTAACTGACGCTGATGCCGTCCGTGCCGTCCTCAACGACGAGTCAGTTGAGAACGGATCTGACGATGCAGGCAATTCACTCTCTTTCTCACTTCCTGACATTGATCGACGAGCGGTATTTGCGTTCATGGGGACACTCGCCCTCGTTGCGCTTACTCGTGTGGTGTTCATCTGGGGGAGTGTATTCAGAGGAGAGCACGTTGTTCTCGCTGGAAACGACCCTTGGGGGTATCGCTACTTCGTCGAGCAGTTGCTTGCTGCGGATCTATCGCCGTTCGCGTTCGGGTCACTCTCGGAGTTTCTTGGTACTGGTCTTGCACAGGACCACCTCTACGTCATCGTAGCGTGGTGGACAGCCGAACTCATGGGTGGGACGCCCCGTACTGCAGGCCTCGCACTTGCGTGGCTCCCCGTTGTTTCGGCTGTTCTGACAGCACTGCTTGTCTATCTCCTTGCCGTCAGGCTGACCGCGGACCGACGGGTCGGACTTGCGTCAGTTGTCCTACTCGCGTTGACGCCCGCTCACGCGTATCGGACTGCGCTCGGGTTCGGCGATCACCACGCGTTCGACTACTTCTGGCTCACTCTGACGGCGTACGCACTGGTCGTGCTTGCCACCGAGTACGAGAAAGTGGATCTGAAGCTCGGCAATAACAGTATTTCACTCCCTAGGTCGTGGGCGGTCTGGGTCAGCACGGCGTTTCTCGGGCTCGGAATTACCGCACAGTCGCTGGCCTGGCGTGCCGGCCCGTTGCTCTACCTCCCGGTTAGCGGCTACGCGGTCTACCGCGCTATCTCTGACGGTCGTTCCGGGTCGTCGCCCCTACTCGGTAATGCACCATTGATTGCTGGTCTCACGGTTGCCGCGTTGTTAGCGGCACTCCCATCGACTGTCTGGGGTTGGTCTCTGCGCTGGATCCGAAGCTTTGCCCCAACACTGTTACTCTGTGGTGTCATCGGTGTTCTCTTGCTCGGCGAACTTGGATACCGACTGGAGTTATCGACGAAAACGATCGGTGGTGGGGCCCTTGCGGTCGGTGTCGCTAGTCTCGTTATTGCGTGGTTTACGCTTCCAGAATTCACGAATACGATAACGGGTTTTTTCAATTATCTAGAGTATTACGGTCAAACGAATATTGCAGAGACGGCTTCCCTATTCAGCGGTGAACTTGGGAGCATCCTCGCCCCAATCTTCATTCTCGGATTTACGCTGTATTTGGCGTTACCCTATGTGGGATTGGCCCTCTGGAAGGCTTACCGGAACCATCGTCCTGCGTGGGCCGTTGTCGGGATATACACGGTATATTTCTTGCTTCTGGCAACAGTCCAGCTCCGCTTTGCCGGACAGCTCGCAGTGCTTATCGCTGTCTTTGCCGGTATCGGATTTGTCCATTTGGCTGCAGTGGTTGATATCACGACGCGACCGCGAGTGCTTGACAACTGGCGAGCGGTTGTTGACGTCATCCATCCCTCTTCGGTCAAGTTACCTGATCGGGCATCGTTGGGGCACCTCCTAGTTGTGCTCCTGCTCGTAACGAGCATAGGATTAGTACAGACCCCCATTAAACAGGGTCAGCTCGCTATTGGGGATGACACCTATCGAACTGCGATATGGGTTGGTTCTAATGCTAGCAGTCTCAATCAGAGCGACTCGGGCGGATACGTACTCAGTAATTGGGGACGAAACCGGGTGTACAACTACTTCCTTGATGGTGATTCTGAGTCATACTCGTATGCACGCCAGAATTACGCCGACTTCCTCCGATCTACTAACGGGCCCCGGTGGTATAATCGGCTCAGTGAGAGGAACACGTCCGTTGTGACAGACTCGATTAACGTGTCTGCCCCCAACTCGTTACAGGTCCGTCTCCACGAAAACCACGGAAGCGAAACCACTCGGAGCGACCCATTGTCACACTACAGATTGCGGCATATCTCGGAAAGCGGTGACCAGAAGGTGTTTTCCCTTGTTCCGGGTGCGGGGATTGTCGGACGGGCACCGCCCAATGAAACAATACAGCTACGGACCAATCGAACCGTATCAGGCACGACGTTCACCTATGAACGGACCGTACGAACGACGAAGAACGGGTGGTACGGCGCGATAGTTCCATATCCGGGCCAGTACACTGGTGTGAACGACACGTATGTCCCCGAAACGGCAGTGTCGAACGGTGAATTTCTTACTAATCAGAGTAACCATGCACACTGGCCACTTGAAGCCGGTCGGGGATCTGTGGCGTTTGACGTGGAAGGCGGGAACCATGCTCGGATACAAGGCGCGTCGTGGACTCAGACAGACAATGGACACGCTCTTTCATTCGACGGAGGTGATACAGTGGTCGTTGACAATGCAAGCACATTATGGAACAACGAGTTTACCCTGACCGTTCGGTTTAGAACACACCCGAATATTGATTACATAAATGAAACAAAATGGCCACGTCTTGCTACAACCGCATCCGACAGTGCATACAGGAACACAAGTGGATATACTCTTGCTTTAGCGAGGGGAAGGTTAATAGGTGTCGTAGGAAATGGAGAAGAGGCGATAAAGATTGAGAGCAAGGAACGTATTGATGATGCAAGATGGCACCAAGCACGTCTTGTTCGAGATGGTGATCAATTCCGTATGTATCTTGATGGTAAACTTGTCGGAAGTGGTGAATTCACGAGTGAAATAGAAAATGAGAATCGATTTGTAATTGGTGCTACTTCGGATCTGGTAAGTAAATTTATTGGGGACATAGATTATGTCGGATTTAAGAATAAAAATATCTAAGACGACTAGTTATTATTTCGAATTACTGTCTGTGGACAGCCATTGTCTAGTTGATGAATTGAGGAACGAGCAGGCTGTAGCGAGAACTGATCATGGCACTCGCGGATCCGCTGCAACAGGTTTGCTGGCGTGATGACGTGGAGTCCCCTGCTACCGCTTCTGACCGTCCGGTCAGAATCGGCAGCTATCGGATGTATCAGCGGAATTTGTGTATGAATTGCAGTCGCACGTTCAACGACAAGACCGATACGATCTTCCCTCACTCCAAACTGAATCTCAAAGAGTGGTACTTCAAGATTTGCGTGTTCTTGCAGCTTAACACGGGTATTCGTCATATTAAGGCGAAATTCGATCTTTTATACAGAGCAGTGGGGTGGCGTGTTGAACGCTTCGCCAGTGCGTTCGACGCGCCTTTGATCACGTTGTCTGGACCGTCGAAATCGACGAAGTGTATCTCTCTGTTGGCCTCAAAGGCCACGAACGCGACTAGGGTCACGCTCACGTAGCCTATCCACGCGTGGACAAGGATTATACATCGGCAATACGCCGCCGATGTTTATGCTGGTCGAACGTGACTCGGATGATCGACGCCGTGCCAGCGAAATTCGCCGAGGAATTGACCGTTCGAACCCTGCTCGCCGACCACGAAGAGGAGTCGCTAACCGTCTATAGAGATGGATTTCGGGCCTACGACCCGTTGGAGGACGACGAGTTTGACCGCGAATACGTCGTTCGCGGCGACGGAGAATACGCCGACGGTGGCATCCACATCAACATCTACGAGAACCACGCGTCGCTGACGCGACGGTAGCTCTCTGCCCACCGGGGAGTCTCGAAAGATAAGCTAACGTCGTATCTCAGAACCTTTCAGCTCCGCCGCGAACTATACAGAAAATCAGGTGATGAAGCGCTCAAACATGCTCTCTACGCTGCCCTCTGAAAATCAACAACAGCCTTTACAAAAGGGTCTAGGATACCGCGCCGATGCGATTATCACGAACCGCTTCGGGTTGAACAGCAAATTCTATCCATGAGCTTATAATCTTTGGAAATGTATTTTCACTACCGTGAGTAAGCGAATCGCAATTCTTGAAGCGGCTAAAACTCCCTATAGGCCGCCTGTATTTGAATCCGTAGGGGAATCATGCGACGTTACAGTATATTACGGAAACGCAGCTGCAGACTATCGTAAGTGGGAGGTTGATCACGACCCAGAAAATTTCAATGAATCCTCTATTTGGAGCGTCAAAACCGGGCCGTTAGTGATCCCTATCCTCTTCTGGTACCAACTCCTCCAAGAGGATTATGACGAGTACATAGCTTCTTCTACTTCAACTATGATCCTTTGCAGTATTACAATGATGGTTATGAGTAGATTCACAAATACCCAATTAACTATCTGGACAGAAAATATTGACACAGAATGGAGTTTAGCACAGAATAGAGGACTCCCGACGAAAATAAGTTACAAAAGTTGGCAGATAGTTCAAAGGGGTTTCCGAAAGATTCTCTACGGGCAGGCAGATCGAATCGTGGCCTTCAGCAAATTAGCAGCTAAATTGGCTGAATCAGAATCGCCTGGGGGAGTACCCGTTATTACTTCGCCACAGGTATATCCGGGCTCAAAATTGGCTAAAAGTGATCCCACTATCAGTTCGTCTCCAGAATTGTTTACTGTCATTTCAGTCGGTCATTTAAGTCATAGAAAGGGCGTGGATTTGCTCATCAATGCGTTTATGGGAATTGACAAGCCCTGTGAGCTACTTATTGCAGGAGAAGGCCCAGAAGAGGGAAAACTTAAAGTACTCGCAAAGAACGATGATAGAGTTCGCTTCCTTGGATATGTTTCAGAAGAAGAAAAATCGGGTCTATATGAAACCGCCGATTTATTTGTCCTTCCCACTAGGCATGACCCATGGGGGCTTGTAGTCAACGAAGCACTACATTTTAATACTCCTGTAATAACTACTGAAGCAGCCGGTGCTTCCATGATTTTAGACGACGATCGCGTCGTTCCGCCTAATGATGTGACTGCCCTTCGGAGGGCCATTAGTCAGGAAATAGAAACGCCGACGAATCCTCCTCAACCACCGGAGGTTGAAGCTATGGCACAGTCGCTTCAAGAAATACGTGATTGACTTTTGATGAGGATATTATTGAGGAGATTTATAGAGAGTGACTCAAAAGATACAATATAGAAGCAGATGAGAAAGATACTGTCCGATGTCCGTTTGCAGGTTAGTGTAGGTCTTTTACTCATAGTCACACCATTTTTATTAGCTAGTGATTTAGCACCAACATATCACTACCGGAATGTTTTCTATTTTGCTGACTCAACAGTTACGCATAATATCCTCAAAACAGGACATTCGCATATTGCACCCACAACTGTATCGGACCAATGGGCAAAAATACTATCAAGGAGTAGTCAGCCAATCCAGCCAATATTCATGGCTATTTCAACGCTTATTACCGGAACCCAACCACACATATTCCAATCTTATTTTCCTCTGTATATTGGGGTAGTCTTGCTCTACTTTGCCATCTGTCGGTTGTTTACCAATAGTCAAACTTCATTTCTAATCGCGTTAGCTGCGGCTATTGGACCAAATATGAAGATTGTCACCTCAATGGGTGCACAAAGTTTAAAGTACCTGTTTTACCTCTTGATAGTATATATTGCTATACGAAGATTCAATAATAAGCGTAAAACCGTTTTAGCTGGGATCGGGATTCCGATATTGCTTGTCCTTCTACTCTACACTTATCCTCGGTTGTTCGTATTGTCCGCAATTTTTGGATTGCTATTATATCTGAATAACACCTCAAAAAGTCGTTATCTAGTAACTGCAGCTATGTCACTAGTTGGAATTCATACTATTATAACAACTCCATTTGAAGCATATGTAACATCAATATCAGCTGTTATACTAGCCCTTTTAGAACCAGCAACCATTCTTAAAAGCTTTAATTACATTGGTGGAGCAGCGGATAGTCTGAGATGGGCTTTGGAATCTCCATCTTATACAATCTATACTGTACCAATCCCCGCCCTATTTGGGGCAATTGGTGGAATCGCGGCTCTAAAGAAGGCATATCTTGCGAAGTCACCCAAATACCAAGTTACAATAATTTGGGGGGTGTCAATAATACTGTTTATCTTAGTTCAATTTTCATCTGGCCTAGCATGGGTTGCCAGTAGAGCTTATGTGGTTGCGTTTCCAATAATGATTGTAGGAACTACAATCGGGATACAGTATATTTCACAGTCAAGAATACGACTAAACTTGGAATCAAGCATACCAACGACTTTCTTGATTATTATGGTGGCTTTTTTCATATTATCGGCTCAATCCAGCTCAGTTGCTCTGCAAACATATTCCATAGAAGAAGAAATTGGTGGAGACTGGATCACGTCTTATGGAAACAGTGAAGTAATGTCAGATATGAGATTGGCATCGTTACCTGCATCGGAGAAACCAACAGGAGACTACCCACAAACCGGATCACAGGTGTATAACATTTTCTACTCTGAGAATAGTTCGCTGTTCAGACATAGTATCTCTGGAAAATATTTCATTCTCAGTAAGAGAATGAATCAAGTAGGAATATATCTCCCACCCGGTAGTCGGCAACCAGTTTCGGATAGACAGGTAGCTGTATGGCACCAATCTTCGTCAAAAATATATAGTAATGGGGAAGCGAGAGTACTTCGAATATCGTAAATAATTTTAATCTCGTACAGAGTTTAAGAAGTCTGCTCGAAGAAAATACAGTAGCGGTCAACAGACCGTCGCTACTGGTTGAACTATTTCAAAGACTGCAGCTTACGGTGACGGACGCTCACCTTCAGGAGACGGCGAGATCAGTGTCAAAAGAACGCGATACGTCTGATTTATCGTGTTTAGTTAAGCGAATTCCCCTAGACGGCGAAGGCTTGTAGCCACGTTTCGGCCACCGTTGGATCAACGTGACTAAAACGATTGCTAAACGAGGTAGTACGCCGTTTTATTTCTCGAAAGCCATGTTCGACGACTTTCCGATTTCTATGCCGGACGGTCTGAAATCGAAGTCTTACTCGTCGAAGTGCAGCCGCCGAAATCAAGTTAATTTTGGCTGTCCTACAAAACAAGTTGTTTTAGAATAGACTCATATTCACCAAATATATCACTCCAATAATAATCCTTAATAGACTCAGCAGAATTCCTAGACAAATCTCTACGAAACGCATCATCTCCAATCACCCGGTCTAATTTATCGGCTAGATCAGCTGGGTTTTGGCGCTTAGCCATAACTCCAGCACCACACTCCTCAACAAATGGCTCAAATGTTTTTAAATCGGAAGTAACAAGCGGTGTCGAAGTAGCATATGCTTCTAGAAAAGTAAGCGGGAATACCTCTGTGGGAACCCGAGATGGTAAACAATATACATCCGCTCGGTTGAACAATTCTCTCTTGCGATCTTCTGAGACAAAGCCTAAGACAGATACGTTTCCATTTGTGGCTTGTCTTACTTCGTCTAATTGTTCGCCTTTGCCTGCGATAACTAGATGTGAATCATTGGACATCTGGGAATGCGCCTCTAATAGGTCCAACGGCCCCTTTTTTCCGATAACATCACCAAGGTATAGGATAACAGGCAGATCTCCACCAATATCGGCTTTTCTCGCGTCTTGAAATTTCGATACAGTCTCTTTGTCGATTCCATTAGGGACATAAATCACTTTTTCGTCATCGTACCGCTGGAGGAGCGGAGATTCAAGAGCGTACGAAGGAGAGGGAACTGTCACAACTTCTGCGCCCTCAAAAATAGGGGGTAAGACTGCAGTTGAGTATAGAATGTCACCGTACTTTTTGATAAAGGAAGCGCCCTCCGGTACATAGACCCTATCCTTCCCGTGGTGTGTAATCACTATTGGAGCGCCAGATCGTTTGTGATGCAAATATCCGGAGAGCATTCCCGTCGGGGTCGTGTTGTGTATATAGATTACATCAGGGTTCTTTTTTGGAGGTATTAATTGACCTAGTGAAACCGGGGTTTTACCTACAACGGCACGTGGTTTGGATCGGTTAACCGTGACACCTGTTTGGCTATCTGTTTGAGGGTCTCCCTCCGTATAGACCGTTACCTTGTGTCCCAGCTCAGAAAGGGCTTCAGAGACACGTTTAGCGACCCGTTCGCCGCCACTAGGCATTTCGTCATCGATTGGGTATCGAGAAGTGTGTACCGCAATGTCCATAGCTACCTTGAGATAGCGGCGTAGATTACTTTAGTTTGCCCTTGGAATACCCATAACAGATATTACATTCATATGTTTGCCATACACATATAGTAGCATTATCAGATTGAGACTCTATAATTCATCACGGTTTCACCTTACCTTTCTCCTCCGAGTAAATCATTGTAGCTCTCTTCAAGTCGGTCACCGACAACATCCCAACTGAAGTTCTGCACAACGTGTTCACGTCCTTGCTTCGCAATTCTATATCGAAGATCATCATCTGAGAGAAAAGTCAAAATCCCTTCTCGCAACTCTTCGGAACTTTTTCGGCTAACAACTAATGAGTTCTCTCCGTCAATAAGATGATTTTGCCCTCCTTGTTGATGAGCATCGGTTCCTATAATTGCTGTTTGACAAGCCATCGCTTCTAAACAGACGACGCCGAAGCCTTCATTAATAGAAGGGAACGCGCAAACATCCGCAGCAGTGTAGTAATTGATTAGCGTTTCGTCATCAACCGAGCCGATGAACCTCACATTAGGTGGCGCAATTGATTGAAGATGGTCTATCAATTCTTCATCTCCTCCCCCATATACCAGCAATAACGTTGCGGGCACCTGTTCTACCGCCTCAATCAAGTACTCGACACCTTTACTAGGGGAAATCCTGCCCACATAGAGTACGTAGTCATGGTCCTCTTTCAATCCGATATTTTGCCTCGATGCGTTCTGATCCTTTGGATGGTATTTTTCAGTATCTATTCCATTTGGAAGATATGCGTAATTGCTTGCGTCAATGAAATTAGATAGATTTTCTAGTTCTTTCTTATTCACAGATAGAATTGTAGAGTTGTCGGGGAAAACAAAATCGAGAATATTGTATAAAATTTGTGCAGATGTTTTATTCTCATTTAATTTTGGCCCATGATTTTGCCCCACAACATCACGGTTATAGATATTCATTAGTATATACGAGGGCCAGTTCTCAACAGAATGGAATGAATGGAAATGGAAGATATCGGCCTCGCTACGGACTAGGTGTTTGTACATTTGCGGGCTAATCTCCGTTTCTATTATAGGGATTTTAAATGAGTGAAATTGGCGGATATTGTGTCCATATTCATGTGTCGTTGTTGTTGTTCTTGGCCCTAGATGCCAGAATTCCACATTATGACCTCTCTTAGACAACTCTCTACAGTATTGATGATGGTATTCTGCAAATCTTATGAATTCAGATTGGGTGTCATATCCTACCGCTTGAGGTGAGTGTGGAGCGACGAGAACGATATCCATTATCAGCCTGTTACTGCATGAAGTTATAACCGTTATGCTATTTCCGCAGCAGTATTCGAAGGAGATCGTGAGGTCGATATCTTCGGAAACAGTCTACTGCCTATACCTGCGGTTCTGATGCTATTAAGACAAGAAGTATACACAGAAGGAACGTGTTTAGCCCCGACGAATTTCGCCACTGTCTCGTAGCAGGCGACCAATCAAGGGGGTATGTATCCTCAGCAAGAGCTAATTGAGCTTCTCCAGGGATGGTCTCCGCTCGGAGACCATCCCGGTGGCCCTGCTGATAGCACTGAGGTGATCATAGTGGATCGGGATGACCTCAGCAAAGACAAACTTCTCTCGCGGTTTCTCCAGATGGAAGAGCGAATCGACGAGCTGGAGAGAAGCTTGAGCAGAAGGACGAACGAGTCGAAGAGCAGCAAGAACACATCGAGGAACTCGAAACACGCCTTCGCAAATACGAGAATCCACATACACCGCTTAGTAAGCGTCGGTCGGCGGCTGACAAGTCCCCGACATCCCAAGACGACGAAGACGACGATGTCAGAACTGACGGCGGCACTCCCGGACGGAAGGACGGTCACGGCCCTGAGTGGCGCTCTACGGATGATCCGGACGAAGAAGTTGAGGTTACCTGTGACTGCTATCCAGAGTGTGGCCAACACTTCGACGAGTCGGTGGGCGTCAGCCCCCGACTCGTCGAGAAAATACCGGACCCACAGCCACCAGAAGTCACGCAGTACAACCGCCACTGCTACCAGTGCGATTCCTGTGGGACCGAGACAGCCGCTATACACCCCGACTGCCCCTCATCGGGGCAGTCGGGGTGAACGTTATCGCCCAATCAGCACTGTCAAGGTACGATTACCGCCTCCCCTATCGGAAGATTGCAGACCGTTTCGAGCAGTTGCATAAGCTGGAGTTGTCAGGCGCGGCCGCGTGGCACGCGACCGAGCGCGCTGCGCGCGCTGGTCGCTGTGAATATGAGCAGATCCGCCACCAGATCCAGCGGGCTGACGTTGTCCATATCGATGAAACAGGCATCAAGCGGAATGGTGAGCAAGCCTGGATTTGGACGTTCACCACCGAGAACCACATGCTGTATGCGGTTAGAGAGAGAGAGAGTCGTGGAAGCGATGTTCCCGCGGAAGTCCTCGGCGAGGACTTCGCGGGAACGGTTATCTGTGATGGGTGGACGGCCTATCCAGCCTTCAGCGACAATCTCCAGCGGTGTTGGGCTCATATTCTGCGAGAGGCTGAAGATGCCGCTGAGAAGCGGCCCGAAGGCAAACTGATCTACGAGTCTCTCAAGCAATTATACGTCGCTCTCCAGACGGGCTGGAGAGCACCTTGACCATTCGTGAGCGAGCATAGCTTCAGCGTGTTGCACGGAGAGAGCCTGAATCGTTGATTGAGCGGTCAGTTCCCGACGGACCAGTGCCACCACTCATCAGAAAAATCGAAGGTGGCCTCGACCACTGGCTCACCTTTGTCGGTGAGCCAGCGGTCTCTCCGACGAACAATGCTACGGAAAACGCGCTCCGTGAGCCGGTGGTTCACCGGAAACTTATCGGAACACTCCGCAACGACCGCGGGATGTTCGTGCATGAGACACTGCTGTCCCTGCTGGCGACCTACCGCCAGCAGGGACGTAATCCCTACGACGCTCTTGCGAAGGAGATTGTTGATAGCGAGAGCTGCGGCTGAAAGTCGAAGAGGGCAAGGGAACCGCGCCAGCGGTGCCCGATATGTTCCCAATAAGCCGGTTCGTGTCGGAATCGGCTGCAGCGGACCTGTTGCAGCAGGTTCGCTGGCGTGATGGCGTCGAGTGCCCCCGCTGCCGTTCTGACCTGGCGGTCAGAAACGGCAGCTATCGGGAGTATCAACGGTATCTGTGTAAGAATTGCGGCCGGACGTTCAACGACAAGACCGGCACGATCTTCGCTCATTCGAAGCTCTCGCTGAAAGAGTGGTACTTCACTATCTACGTGTTCTTACGGTTCAACACGAGTATTCGCCAGATCGAGGCGGAGCTGGATCTTTCGTACAGAACGGTGAGACGGCGCGTCGAGCGCTTCGCCAGCGCGCTCGACGCGCCTTCGATCACACTGTCTGGACCGGTCGAAATCGACGAAGTGTACGTGTCTGTCGGTCTCAAAGGCCGCGAGCGCGACCAGGAGTCGCGCTCGCGTGGGCTGTCCACGCGTGGACGAGGCTCGTACGACGGCGACAAACCGCCGGTGTTCACGCTGGTCGATCGTGGCTCGGACGATCGATACGTCGTGCCAGCGAAATCCGCCGACGAATCGACCATTCGACTCCTGCTTGCTGACCACGACGAGGAGTCGCTGACTGTCTATACGGACGGATTTCGAGCGTACGAACCGCTCGAAAAAGACGACGCATTCACCCGTGAATACGTCGTCCACGGCGACGGTGAATACGCTGATGGCGAAGTACACGTCAACGGTTGCGAGAGCCACGCGTCGCTGACGCGACGGTGGCTCTCACCCCACCGAGGAGTGTCAAAGGACAAGCTAACACCGTATCTCAGAGCCTTTCAGCTCCGCTGCGAACTCTACAGAAAACCAGGTGACGAAGCGCTCAAACATGCTCTCGATGCTGCCCTCTGGAAATCAACAACGTGCTTCACAAGAGCGTCCCTACGAAGAGTTCAAGCGAGTCGCCCGAGACAACGAGATGATTTCACGGGCTCAGGCTGTGCCTGCTGTCGCGTCCTCGGGGTAAACACGTACGGTCTTTCTAACGGCTTGATTATATGAAACGCTAATTTTCTCATTACCGAATTTAAGAAACTTATCGAAATAATGATGTTGTGTTATCGATAACCGAGAGCTTCTAATCGTGCATCTACAGACTCTGATTCATCTGGTATAATATGTTCACCCGGGGATAGGTTCATGTCGATACTGTCAATCATATCATCTTGCTCAAGAAATTCATTTAGACTCTCTTCAAGGTCGTTGAATTTCTGGTCAATCGAGGGGGTGTCATATAAATCATTCTTTTCACCTGGATCAGATTTCAAATCGTAGTATTCTGTCCTTAAGTGATTCATAGTACCCTCTTCATATGTTCTAATTATTTTAGAGTCAGTTGTTCGTACAGCGGCATAGTTTTTTCCTAACTGTGACGCTGTATTAATTATGAATGATTTGTCCGATCCTTCTGTTATTGGAGTACCAGACCATTCAGTAGGGATTTCGACCCCTATCTGGTTTAGTATTGTCGGGGAAAGATCAATATGTCTCACCTGTTGGCTTTTCGTACGGTTTTCAGCTATATTCTTAGTTAATAGTGGTACTCGAACACATTCATCATACAAACGTGCATGACGTATCAAGCCGTGCCAAAATTCTTCACCATGGTCTGCAGTGATTATTACAATTGCATCTTCCGGTATCATAGACTCTATTTTATGAAGTTGTACATCTAAGTAGTCTACTGATCGGTCATACATTCTTTTAATATTTTCAATATCCGCTTCAGTAAGACTCTCCCTGTTAGAATTCAATTTTTTCAATGACTTATATGGTTGTACCACCCCCTCTTTTAATCCTAGCCGAAAGCCGGGTAGATATGGTTCATGGGGTTCCATTAGATGTAGCAATAAAAATCGAGGAGAGTTCTGGCTTGAAAACCATTTATTAGCTTTCTTTGCTGCGTCAGCAGCTGTAACTCTGTCTTGGAATTTAGCTAGACGGAAAATCCTATCAAACTTTGTTTCTTCGCCGGGGTTGCCATTCCAAAAATGGTCGAATTCGTCTACAAATCGATTGAGATGTGGATTATCAGCGATAATCGCGGCAGTAGTATATCCTACGTCAGACAACTTACTAGGAAGAGTTTTTGTATCTGCTTTCAGAGCGCCATTCTCCATATATGCCTGAGGGTAGTACTGACTGGTAAGAATTGATGGGAAAGAACCTGGGGTTGCAGCAGACTGGGATATTACATCTGATTGGACATAGTCTGAGAACAAGGTTTGAAGACGATCCATCTGGTTGATTGTATCATACCTCCAGGAATCAACTGTAAGCAAGATTATATCCTTGTGATCAGTCATTATTACATGGAATTGGTCAAGTCAGTATATAACTTTTGGGATATTTACGTTAAGACCGATTTAACAATCCAATATAAGTATATATTATTTCTTGATCTTCCTCTTCCAAGCCGAGCAAAGTTAACAGGAAAACATATACCAACATTCCTGCCACACAACCCAACACTAGACCAATTATCCCATTGAATCTTTCCGCGATAACAATCATTGGAGCTACACAACCCAATGTTGAAACTATTGGCTTCCAAAGGTTGAGTGAGTAAGGTTGGAATCCCTCTAGATACCAGAGTTCTACGACCCTAGACACATTTAGACCTACAACTGATATCGAAGTGGCTAGTGCAGCACCTAATATTCCAAATTCCTGGATTAGAAAATAGTTCAGCAATATATTGATGAATCCAAATAACCAGTGATTGACTGTTTTTAAGTACTGATGCTCAGTAATCATTAACAGGTTACCACTTGGCCCAACCGCTGCATTAATTGTCTGTGAAATAATCAACGTAGAAAATACGAGTGCACCCACAGAGAATTCTTTCCCAAAAAGTGACAATACATCATTTCTATAAATAATTAATGCACAGGCAGTAGGTAGTGTTATTGTTAATACCCATCTGGTCACGGTTTTGAATATAGAATTCACTTTATTATGTTTTTTCTCAGAATATAATCCCGATGCGATTGATGGAAACAGTTGGTTTATTGCTGTAAGTGGCAACAAGATGAATCCAGACAATAAAACCGAAATATTGTAGACTCCAACAAGACCTGAGGATAAAAAGTATCCGACCATTAATATATCCACCTTTGTATTTAAAACCCAGCCAACATCAGAGATAGTAAGGGGAAGAGAGAAATTTAATAATTCTTTATACTCCTCTTTACCCGATCTGAATTCTGGGGAAAATCCGATACGGAAAATTAGTAGGTAAGATAAACATATAATAACAATAATACTAGACACTAGTAAAGCTAATGTAGCACCCAAAACTGAATATCCAAGAAGTAAAATAATACCCACGGAGGTCAATCTCAATATAGAGAATAAGACATCCGCCAACAAAACTAAGTATTTCATCAAACCCAGACCTCTGAAAACATTATTTAATATATCCAGGAAAACTTGGAGCAGCAACAGAATCGAGAATACACGGAGTACACTAACAAACAAAGGATGCTCTAAAGTGTGATTATTGATTGTCGGAGAAAATGCGAATATAGTGATGGTCGTAAGTATACCACCAATAACTCCAACTATTATTGATATTCCGAATACTCGACTCCCTCTTCTTTTATCACTTTCGGGAATGTATTTTAACACGGCTTGGTTAGCCCCAAAGTGGGCGAATGTAGAAGCAACATTCAAAATTTGAGAACCAAGTGCATACAAGCCATACAGTACAGCTCCAAGCGAGTTAGTGAGAAGAATATTCAAGCATAGAGTCAGTCCCTGTCGAGTTAGCTTTCCGACAAAAAACCAATTTGCCCCATCTCCAATAGACTGTAAATCCTCTATAATCTTATCTGACTCATCTGACGAAGACATCAATAACGAGTAAAGGTCTTAGAATATCCATTAGAATACTTAACAACGGGGCATTCCCAATTCATGTTTCGTAGTAACGTCACAATTGCATAAGCTTTACTATTACCCTGCTCCGTGGATCTATATGTTAAAACCGACCCCTGAAAGGGTGAAAAGGGCGTTGCATAATCCTCGACTGATAAGGGCATGGTTTTCAAAACTAATCGAAAGGAGCGTTCATATCCCTTATGCTTCGATTGCGCTAAGTCTTCTCTCACGGTGGCCTGTTGGAACTAACATTTACGAGAGGGAATGGGATCTCCTCATAGTTCTTGACACTTGCAGAATTGACGCAATTGAGAATTTAAAAGATGAGTACCATTTTATTGATGATGTAGATAGTATCACTTCTGTAGGAAGCAAAACATCAGAGTGGGTGGCACAAACTTTCGTTGAGGGGTATGCCGAGGAGATTTCAAACACAACGTATATCTCTGCCAATCCATGGAGTGAGAAGGTTCTTAAAGGAGGTGCTGTACCTGAAGAGCATTCGAATATTCCCTTTGCATGGACTGATTGGTCAACACTGAATGGATCATGTTTCAAACAATTCGATCCAATTTGGCAATTTAATGCCACAGGAGAGTTTGGTCACAAAGAGGGTCCTACACCAGCAGAAAAAGTAACGGACCGGGCTATCGAAACATGGCGTTCTAACAGTGCCTCTCGAATGGTTGTCCATTACGTCCAACCGCATGCCCCCTACACTCGAAAAGCATATGAAGAGGATCGCCAACTCAATGAGAAGGAGATAAATTTCGACCTTTTCCTCCGCCAAGGACATGATAAGGAGGAAATTTGGAGTCTATACTTACGTGAGCTCCGATATGTGTTAGATTCGGTTGAAGTGCTTCTTGACAACGTTGATGCAGAGGAAGTAGTAATAACCGCAGATCATGGAGAAGGATTTGGTGAATGGGGCGGGTATGAGCACCCTTTAGCAGCCCCACACCCCCAAATTCGAAAAGTTCCTTGGATAGAAACATCAGCTGAAGATAGCATGTCCCATATTCCTTCGACAGCAGACACTAAATTGTCAGTTTCTAGTGACGTTGAGGACCGATTGGAAACCTTAGGATATACCTAATAGGGCACTGTATAATTCAGAACCTCCTGAGCTGGCGTTCGTCCGTCGAGCGCTTGATTATGTCGTTCGTGGTTATAGTGATGTTTGAAGCGTTGTAACCACTGTTTGGCGCTGGATTGACTGCCCCGCCAAAACGAGTGGAAGCGGTCGATTCGCATGGTGACGGTCTGGAACCATTTTTCGATGTGGTTCCGCGTTCGATAGTCGAGTCGACCGCTCAGTTCGTGACGTGCGAGGGCAGTCAGATAGCCACCAGCATCGACGAGAAACTCTGTATTGGCGAGATCGTGTTTCTCAGTGAGTCGATGCAGGAACGCCGCCACGGGATCGGTCCCACCTCGGCTGAATACGTCGATTTCGAGCAGTAGTTTTGAGTCGGTGTCGATCGCGGCGTAGAGCCACTGTTTCTCACCATCAACTTCGATCTGTTTCTCGTCGACCGCGACCCGCGACGGCACTGCCGTCCTCAGAAATCGAAGATTTCTGATGGGCTGCACGAGAACAGAGTTCTCGTGAACGTCGGCGGGTCGCTCTGGGCTTCAGACAGCGTATGAACCCAGTTCCAGACCGCGCCGTGAGAGCGATCGACACCCAGTAATTCTAAGATAGCGACCGTCTCCCTGATCGACAACCCCGCCGTGTGGAGACGCACCCCAAACCGCCGGGCGGGTGTCGGGGTGCGCTCGTTCTCCCAAACATCTTAATCGTCCGTTTCTAACGTTTCTCTGAGCAGGTCTGCGAGTTCCATGAACAGTTCTCGCTACGGCCTGCTCGTTCCTCAATCCCTCAACTGGACAGTGCCCCTAATAGTCATATAGGAGGGTGTCATAGAACTCTTCTCACACCGTGATGATCGTGCTTCCCGGATTATCCCCACGTTCGTAGTTGGTGATTGCGACGACGAGGCGAAGACACAGAGCGATGAATACCTGCGCTCGTGCGTGGACGCAGCCTCGGGCGTGCGTTCGCCCGAGGCCGCAGTCCTTGACTGATTCATTGGTTCGTTCGACTCCTGTCCGGCGGTTGTACGTCTCGTCTAGCGTCGATTGCTTCAGCTGAACGTCCTCGCTGTGTTCTTCAATACGGTCTTCGACTCTGTACTCAATGTCTTTCGGGTCGTCGGTGTTTCGCGGGTTGTACGGGGCGACTGGCACGACCCCTGGCCAGCAGGTGGTCGTGCCAGTCGAGAGTGTCGTAGGCGCTATCACCGATCATCCAGATCGGCGTGGCGACGGCGAGCGCGTCACGCGTGACGCGCTCGCCGTCTCTTCTGGTGCTTGCTTACTCTCGGTGAACTCTGCTGCGATTGGAATCTTTGAGCCGGTCGAGACGATCGTACAGCCGTAGCCGTAGTAGTACTCTTCAGCGGTTGGATCGTAGCACTTCGACGCATCTTGATCAGCGGGCATCGCCCTCACGTCGGTCGAATCAATGCAGTAGGTCAAGTCGAGCAGACCGCGCCGGGCGGCCTGCTCGACGAGTCGGTCGAAGACGTCGTCAACGACGTGTTCGAGGTCAGTGAGGAAACGATCGACCGCGTCTCTCGACGGCGGTCGATCAAAGCCACAACTCAGCCAGACAACCGATTCCGAAGCTCTCGTTCAACGGGACGGATACCGTAGATATCGTGGTAGTAGCAGTGGAGGAAGCCACGCATCAGTTCTGGTGGCTCGTGCTCTCGTGTTCGCCCTGTCTGTGCCGGGGCGAACACGTCGAACTCTGCGAGAAATTCGAAGGAGAGATGCTCAAACAACGCTAGCGTTTCGGCCTCCGCGACATTGAAGAAGGTCTCTATCGAAGCATCATCTTGCAGGGTCGCTGAGGCCATGCCATCTCAGCATTCACCCTGCTCTTTGGTGTGGTAATCGTTCTATGACACCCTCTTGTCTGGTACTACTGCGGATTCGACAAACCACCATCCAGAGACACCATTGACCGGTTTCTCACTGATCTCGAATACGTCGTGGACGATGTCTTCGACAGACTCGTCGAGCAGGCCGCCGCCCGCGGCCTGCTCGACTCCACGTACTCCATTGACTCGACCCATGTCGAAGCGATTCAGCACAACGACGCTGCCTCGTGGAACTACGATTCAACAGCCGAGGAGTACTATTACGGCTTCGGCTGTACACTCGTCTCAACTGGTGCAAAAATCCCGATAGCAGCGGAATTCACACAAACCAAGCAAGCGGATCAGGAGACGGCGATGCGCGTCACATGTGACGAGCTCGCCGTCGATACACCGATCTGGATGCTTGAAGACAGCGCCTATGATATCCTTGACTGGCACGACCACCGCCTGGCCGCAGGGGTCGTGCCAGTCGCCCCGTACAACCCGCGAAACACCGATGACCCGCTGGACATCGAGTACAGAGTTGAAGACCGCATCGAGGAACACAGCGAGGACGTTCAGCTGAAACAATCCATCTTGGACGAGACGTACAACCGCCGGACAGGAGTCGAACGAACCAATGAATCAGTCAAGGACTGCGGCCTTGGGCACGTCCGCGCCCGAGGCCGCGTCCACGCACGAACAGAAGTGTTCCTTGCACTGATCTCCGACTTGTCGTTGCGATCACCAACTTTGAGCGGGCCGACGAGCCTGACCGCGAGAAGCTCAAGCTATGAGATCGTTTCTATGACAGACTCTTCCCCAGGAAAATGAGAACGCTTCCTCGAAGAAGTGTATCAAGCGAGGAGACGTTCAAATCTTCTTCAGATTCGCTCATGAATTATCAAGAAGTGACCAATAGAGCGAATCAAGCTGTTCACCGATAGATTCCCAAGTATACTTTTCTTCCATTGTGTTTCTGGCACCATCACCTAACTGGGCTTGCAACGAACAATCTTTGAGAAGACGGACGATTCCGTTAATAAACTCCTCATCAGGTGATTGGTATATGAGAGCAGATTCCTCATGTTGAAGTTCAATTCCTTCTACTCCTGTTTCAGTGGTCACGATAGGAAGAGATGCACTCATATAGTCAAACATTTTGAGCTTTGTTCCTCCCCCTTGTTGAAGTGGGACAACAGCAACATCAGCACTAACCAATAATGCTTCTAGATCATCCACAAAACCCAACCCCCGCACGGAATCGTTGTTCTCAAATGACGGAACACCGTTACCGGCTAGAATGAACTGGAATTGATCGTCAATCTGGTTCAAATGCGGAGCAATAAATTCTACTATTGACTCTACTGCTTGCTTGTTTGGCGGATAATTGTATGAGCCATGAAAAACAAGTAAATGAGAGTCAGGGTATCGTTCTCGTATTTCGTGTGGCGAGGTATTCAAATCAAAAAGATTGGATCCGGACGGTACAATGGTTATCTTATCATCGGAAATCTCGTATTCTTCACGAAATTTCTCTTTATCAGACTCACTCACTGATATGATGTGGTCAGATGCGTGTACTGCAACTTTTTCAAGTGAAGAAACTACCGAATCAGCAACAACTTGCTTATACCAAGGCAGATGGATTTTATCTTCCTTTATCTTTCCAGTCTCAAAATTGTGGGCATCATAGACAACATTTGTCGTACTATCCGAGAAATATGATGTGATTTTTGAAGCGAGAACGCCAGAAAATGATTTCACATGGATGATGTCTGGCTGGAACTCTTGAATTCTTTTGAATAAACTTGAGTACAGGAATGGGTTAATGTCATTTAATCTATCAGGTAGGAAGTGGTGGAAACTTCGGACGGATATATCCATGTCTCCTGTATAATGTGAATCTCTCTGCAGTACTTCAATTTCCCAACCTCTATCCTCTAATTGTTTGATGAGATTCCATACTCGAACCTGATGTCCCGCTTTTGGAGATGTGATGTTAGTTCCCGGAGAGATGACTAAGAGTCTCATATTTGACTATCGACAGGAGTTACTTGGTCACACCTCCTTTATAGTCCTGCTGAATCAATAGGAAACCATATTGAAAGCCTGAAGGTTGTGTTGAACAGAGGATATCATCAACAATTGCTGAAAGTAGACAGTTAAAGTCTACTGAGTAAGACCCCTTGATTACTATATTATGGACATTGCTTATGTCTCGAATGTCGTCTACCCGTTCGTTACTGGCGGGGCCGAGAAGCGCATCCACGAAATCGGCACCCGACTCGCCAACGAGGGCCACGACGTCACCATCTATGGCCGTCACTTCTGGGACGGCCCTAAAGAGATCACTCACGAAGGAATGACGCTGCGCGCAGTCGCCCCCGAAGCCGACCTCTACGATGGAAATCGACGTTCCATCACGGAAGCCATAGACTTCGCGGCCCGCGCACTCACAGAACTCCGAAAACACCTCCGACGCGACGAACACGACGTCGTCGTCGCCAGTGTCTTCCCGTACTTCCCGGTGCTCGCCACGAAACTCGCCAGTCTCTGCACGGACACACCACTCGTAACGACGTGGCACGAGGTCTGGGGCGACTACTGGGAAGAGTATCTTGGTCACCTCGCCCTGTTCGGCAAGCTCACCGAGCACGCGACCGCACGGACACCACAATATCCGATAGCAATCTCGTCGATCACGGCCGACCGTCTCGCCGCTATCGGCCCCGCCCGCGAGACCATCGGAATCGTCCCGAACGGCATCGACGTCGAGCAGGTCAGAGGTGCCCCGATCCCCGAACAGGGCTACGACGTGCTCTTCGCTGGCAGGCTCATCGAACACAAGAACGTGGACGTGCTTCTCGATGCCTTCGACGAGGTCGCCGACGATCACGGCGCCACGTTGGGTATCGTCGGCGATGGCCCCGAACGCGAACGCCTCGAAAGAAAGCAGGAGTCACTGACTCACGCCGACCGCGTCGAATTTCTTGGGTTTCTCGACGACTACGAGGACGTCCTCGGCCACATGCGCGCCGCCGACGTATTCGCTTCTCCGAGTACCCGGGAGGGTTTTGGCATCACGTTCGTCGAGGCGATAGCCACCGATTGCACCGTCATTGCGGCCGACCACCCCGATTCGGCAGCAGATGAAGTCATCGACGACGCGGGATTCCTCGTCGAGCCCACAGTCGAGTCCCTGGCGGAGACACTCGACGCCACACTAAATGGAAAACGACCACTGACGAACCCCGTCGAACGGGCACAGCGATACGACTGGGACGCAGTAGCCAATCAGGCAGAAACAGCCTATCAGCGTGCCATCGACGGCGAGTGGTGATCAGTACCCCATCGCATTGTACAGTCCCCCGAGCAATTTCATACGTCCCACCATCGAACGGCGTGGCGGTGCATACAAACCTGGCGACGATTAGGTGAACCGTCAGATCAGGTCTTCATGGACGGAGAAATGGAAACCGTACCGTTGGGGGATGAAAAGCGGGGTAGCGACTGCTGCTAGACGTCTTCCAGGTACTCCCGTCGCTGTTCCATCTTCTCCTTATCGGTGCGCTCGTCGTAGTGCTTCTCAATCACTCGTTCAGAGACATCTGCGCGATCCGCGACCACTGGAGACGGAACGTCGGCCCGAAGCCAGTCCGTAATTGACCCACGTCGGAACGGATGGGACGAGACCGACTCCGGACAGGAACTGACCTTATCGTGGTCGGTCGCCTCACAAGTCTGTGGGTTACGGTCGAGGGGACACCGCCGGTTATACCGGCACGGTTGGGTGTATTTGTACGCGTACCCCGCTATCGTGTTCCCAGCGATGCGCCCATGCTTCGTCGTGATTAGCGGCTCCCGACCGTACTCGTCGGTCACGTCGAGGCGCTTGTGCTCGATCCAGTCATCCAGTAGCTCGGCGAGAGACTCCGTGATGGCGACGTGGCGCTCGGATGTTCGCTTGTTCTTGAGCGGCGTTCCGGTCTCGGGCCGGTGCTCGAACTGAAGGGACTGCTCCGTGGCGTCGTAGTCGTTCAGGTCGAGGGACCGAACTGCACCACACCGGGCCATCGTGTGCCACATCACCGCCAGCGTCACGTGGGGCCGACTACAGTAGTGGAATCGGTCGAGATTTTTCAATACTGCTTGGGCCGTCTCTGCGTCGAGATGTGTGTCTCGAACGCCCTCATCCCCCGTGAGGGACGGCGACTGGACGCGCTCGGAGAGCCCGCTCTCGACGGCCTCGATGCTCTCACACCACCGGACGAACACCCGGGTCGTGGCCATCATCGATTTCTCCGTCAAGGGGGCCCAGTCGCCCGCCTCGCGACCGTCGAGTTGGTACTCCTTGACGAGGCGACCCGTGAGCTCGTTCAGGTTGATGATTCCCCGGTCGTCGAGCCAGTCGACGAACGAAGAGATGCGCGACCGATGGGATACAATGGAACTTCGAGAAAGGGTTCCTTTCTTATCCGCGATGTGCAATTCTAAGGCGGTGCTCGGATCGATGGGATCGAGGCCAGACATACTAGTTCACGCTCATGTTGGTGGCACGAATCACCAGACTGCGGCGGTATTCGGATCGCGTTCAGCGTGTGTGTACCCTGGGCGTAGTGGTCTGACTACCCGACGTGAACGTGGTTTCGAGATTACATGAGTCTCCGTCGCGTTCGTGTGTGCGCCACTTGAACAGCATCTTCACGGCTTTCTGACAGCAGTCTCGGTGGGCGTCGCTGTAGTCTCCGTACGCGAGGTCCTGCATCCACTCGTCGGCGTATTGGTGCGTGATCTGGGTCGTGTAGCCGCCCTCTTCATACCAGACCCACCTGTATAGATAGTTTATCCGGTGGGGCGCGGTTCGAGACCATTGTGGTTGCGTATCCTTTCACCTTATCGGGATTCTTGCCGAATGCGAGGAGCCAGCGGATCCATACCTCTCGATCGGATCGGTAATCCGCGACCTGCCAGTCGCTCAAGAACTCCTCAGACGGTTCGGTGACGATCGTGACTTCGTCGAGTCCTTCAAACGTCATAGTCAGCCCTCCGGGGGTTCGTTCTGATCCGATTGCCTGTCCACATTGAGAGTTGGTGTACGGCGTCGTGGTGGTTCGAGGGTAGGGTCCAATTGCCTTTCAACATACGTTTTACCTCGGATTTACACGGGACGAATAATCGACAGACTGCGGGAGGATGTTGAGATTGAGGCGAGATTTACACCCGGATGTTGCCTCGAGCAGGTAAATATCTACTCTAAGCCAATACGCAGATAAATGCTAATCAAAATGACCAATCATAAACGGGCTCACCTGATCCTATCGATGTTCAGTAATCGTACTCATAAAGAACGACGAGAAGACAGTCTGCACACCCAGAACGATCAGTGTAAACGCAAGCACGTCGTGGGTGAGGGGTGGGAGGATTCCGTATCCCAGCGTCCACCATTGGACGATCAAGTAACTAGCGTACGCAGCACCAGCGACTAAGACAATAGAACCGACGGTAGCTCCGGATTCTAGCGTTAAATGATTCACGAGCCAATTCGTAATCGCATCGTCGGGGCGGCGGATCGGATCGCTTGCGACTGTCGCAAACACGCCCAGTGAACCGATCTGATATCCGACGATAGTCAGCAGACTGCCCGCAATCATAGACCGAATGCCAATCTGAACCGGACCGTCGGCGAGACTCGTCAGCTCGATAGAGAAGAACGCACCTCCCATGATCAACAGTCCAACGACGAACAGTACGGCACCCGGGAGGGAAAACAGATAGCCCGGTGCGTTCTGGAGCATGAACTTCACGTGACGCCAGCCGTCGCTGAAACTATCTAACGTCGCTTCACCTTCTCGTTCGTGGTAGGTGATCGGTACCTCTGCGATCGAGAGGTCGTTCGCACCGGCTTCCATGATCATCTCGCTGGCGAACTCCATCCCGTCAGTCGTGACGTCGAGTTCGTCGAACGCCTCACGAGTGAATACTCGGAACCCGCTGTGGGCGTCACTTACATCGGTATCGTAGAACACGTTGAGGAACTTTGTCAACGCAGGATTGCCGATATACTGATGCAGCGGTGGCATTGCACCGGATTTGATCTCTCCCGCGAACCGGCTCCCCATGACCATATCGGCATCCTGCTCACGGAGTTCTTGCACGAGTTTCGGGAGTTCCTCGAAGTCGTACGTCGTGTCCGCATCGCCCATCGCGATGAAATCACCGCGAGCCCGATTGAACGCGTAGCGGTACGCGTATCCGTATCCCGGCTGATCGGGTTCGACGACGATCGCACCCATCTCTCGGGCTATCTCTGGTGTCCGGTCAGTCGAACTGTCGCTGATGATGATCTCTGCAGAGACTCCCATCTCAGCGATCGCCGTCTTGATCCGTTCGATACACTCCGTGATCCCGGATTCTTCATTCAGTGTCGGCATCACCACACTGAGGACTGGGGTCTGTTCACTATCCGCACCGCAGAGTAAATTCGAAATATCGGTATCGAGTGTGTTATCCGTACTGTCCGACGTAGCATGTGTTTCGTCAGAGAGGGTATCGTTCCGTCTCGCCGACATACTAGCTAGCACCGTGGTTGTCTTTGTGTGACTGTTCACGATTTCTAGTGTTTCGTGTCCCTGCGAAACACTGCTGCGAATGATCCCGATCACAGGAGTCTATGATCATCCGAGTTCTCCGGGTAGCGTGACTCATTACAATGAAAACACGTAGCCCACCACATAGAACTTGCTCTTCGGTTTGGGAACCAAGATCCAATGATTACTGTTCACTCTGTGCTCACGTTAATCCACAGATGGGTTTCCCGGTAGGCGTTCTCGACCGTCGGCGAGCTGGGAACCGAACCACGATACAGCAAGAACGCTAGTCGAAGCCGCTCACCAGTCATCGTCGGTGTGACCTGCCGGGTCGTTTGCCACGTTTCGTTATCAGCGAGGCGAGGCAAATCGAATCGTGACAGCTCCTGCTCTTGCACCACTCTCGTTTCGTTATTCGCGGTCGATACTTGTTGTAGTTCGGTGACAACGGTGTAAGACACTGATTCGTGCTCGTGGTTCCCGATACCGACGACGATCGGTCGTGAATTCCCAACTGAGAATTCGGTTGGATAGTTGTCGGCGACGGGTTCACCGTCCTCGTTTTCGGTGAGCAGGTAGAACTCCGTGAACGATTCTCCCTGTTGTGGAACAGCCACTGCGTAGGTAACCGAACCCGCGGCCAGTAACACACTCAGTACGAGGACGACGTTAAGGACGGTGTCCACTCGCGTCTCTGGGTGTGCGAGTTCGTCGTACCCGGCGTGAGCCCACGATTGATACGGCACCGAAAACCGTTCCTCTACTGGCAGGTCCCAACGACGACGGGCAGCGACGCCAGCCATTACGAGCGTGAACCCACCGACGCCGACGAGAATCGGTACGAGTCGGATTCCCCACGGCGTGAAGTTCAACACTAGCCCGATCAGCGGGACGACGGCGATACTCAGCCCGAAGGAGAGTGCGACGCGTTCGATCCCGTCGATGCCGTCACGCTCACCTTCTCCATCATCATCCGAAGAGGGTGACTCACCGGCCTCCGGAAACAGCACGGCAACGAGCGCATACCCGGGGACGAACAGCACCATTGGCAACCCAAGCACGACTCGGAGTGGTGTCTCACGGACGCCCGGTATGGTCGCCGCGAGACTCGTTAGAACGACGAGGACGACGACCACGGCCAGGTCTGCGGGAAGATTTCGCACCGGTCGCGGCAGGAGGAGCCACAGTCGCGAATCCGCGTCCGGCGATCGATCCATGCACGTCGGTACGACCGGACGCGCTGAAAAGTCACTCGGTCCATAGCTTCACCGCCGACCGGCTGCCGGTCAATCGGCGGGCTGGCCGGCCGCCGGTTCAGTGTCGAAAAGCGTCGCCACACGGTCGAGAATCGACGTGTCGGCCCCATCGACACTCCCGCCGTCGGTGAACCGTACGCGCTCGTAGCGATCGGTCATCTCCCGCAGTCCCGTCAGCGCGTCCTCGTCGATGTTTGCTGTGACACACGTCTGGTAGAACTCCCACGGCGTCTGGCCCGCCGTCCCGTCGACTTCTTCGGCCAGCCGCAACCGAAGCGCTACGTAGCCGACGCGAATGGCCGCCTCCTCTTGCCCGTCGTTCGCGTAGTCGAGAGCGAGGTCGAACAGTTCCATCGCGGAGTACTCGCTGTCGTAGCCGTCGTCGTCGAGGAGTGTCTGCTCGGCCACTGACGGGTCGCCGCTACCACTGATCATCCGCTCCAGTCCGCCGAAGCGACGCCACGCCGCGAGCGCGCCACCGAGTGCCACCAGCACAGCGAGTCCACCGGCCAGGAGAACGCCGACGGGCGTCGTCGGTATCGTCACCGAGCCACCGGCAGTCGAATCGGCGAGGCTCCTCGTACTTCCGTCGTAGCGGGCGGCCACCTCTACCGTCGCCGTCGCGTCGAAAGGACCTGCAGTGATCACGCTGTCGGGGACGACGAACCGTCCCTCGTACGTCCCGTTCGGATCTGTCGTCGTCGATCCGAGGACGGTCCCGTCGGCGACGATCCGGACACGCTCGCCGTCGACTCCCAGTCCATCAGCGGTGGTCAGATTCCCACGGACGCGGATCGTCTTCGCCTCGGCGTGTGCCACCGTCGCCGTCAGATTCGTTTCCGTGTCGACGACGGTGAGTGGCGTCGATCCGTTCGCACTCCCCACTGCTCGCCCTTCCAGCGGGAGCAAGACACGAACGGACTGTTCGCCCGCCGAAACGCCAGCCGGAAGCGTCACGTTCGTGATCAAGTAGCCATCGGTGTTGGTTTCGCCCGATCCCAGCACGCGACCGGCGACAGTCACGAGATAGGAGACGTTCGCCGCGCCGCCGCCGTCCTCGCCGATGCGGCCTGCAACGGCGATGGTTTCGTTGTACTCTGCACGGGCCGGTGACACGGTGACGCTGACTGTCGGTTCGACCTGTTCGACGGTCACGTTCAGCGTCTGCTCGGCGGCCAGCAGTGTGGTGTTTCGGTCGGGAACGTATTCGAGAGTCACTGTACTCGCGTTCTCGGGGAGCATCGTCGGGCGATAGGAGAGTGCGAACGAACCCGAATCGTCGGTCCGGGTGTCGAGCGACTGATTACCGATCGAAAACTGGACCGCCTGACTGGCGACTGGCGTCCCGTCTGCTCGCTGCAGTTGGCCGCGAAGGACGAGCGGGTCGTGGAACGAAATCCGTCGATCGTTCGCTCGGACGGCGAGTGTCGTCTCGGTCAGGTGTTGCTGGCGAACCTGCTGTTGGGTGACGTTGATCGTCCGCACCGACTTGTTGACCGCGGTGAGTGATGTCGTCACGTTCTCGTCGGTGATGGCCGAGAGGTTCCGCTGTGATCGGAGCAAAGCGGTGTAGTTCGTCTCCACGGCGTCCCACTCGGATTCGAGTTCGCGGGCGAGGCGGCGCTGTTCCGCCTGATACCCGTTCCAGACCGGAACCCGCTGTGGCGGCTGGTCTGTCACCACCCCGCTGCCTTGCAGTGCCTGATACCGGTCGTAGGTGCGCCAGTATTCGTCGATCGAAGCCGTGAGGTCCAATTGATCGCGCCGAACGTCGCGGAAGGCCAGTGATTTCTCGAAGTCCCCAGTTTGGTTCGCCACGTCGCCGTAGCGATCGAGTAGTTCCTCGTAGTCCGATCCCTCCAGGGACTCACGGGCCTGATCAGCCTGTTCCCGACTGATGTTCAACGACCCACTCCGGGCACGCTGTGCGAGTCGGTCGGCCATCTGTCGTTCGAGCGCACTCAACGACGATCCGCCCTCGACTGTCTCGGGATTCGCGTGTGCACCGGTGTCGGCGTCGGTGTCGCCAGCCCCGACCGACGCACCGGGTACGATGGCACCGACGATCGTTCCGGCCACGAGCACGAGCACTGTCGTCGCGATGAGTGCGACAAAGAGCAATCGCCCGCGGTCGGTGTCGGTGCCAGTCACGATACGGGATTCGGCCGTCAGCGTATAAACACTCTTTCGTTCCCGACACTCGGGCCAGTTCTGTGTCGGTCCCGAAACAGGCCGTCGCGTCCGGCCGCTGTCCCGAGACCGCTAGGTTCAACTACGACAGCCACGTCTGCCGGACCGATGCGAGTGACGCGGCGGTTCTGGGCGCTCACTGCGGTCGGCTCGGTGCTAGCCCTCCTTGCGATCCTGTTCGAGCGGCCGCTCCTGTTGGCCGGTGCAGCGAGCAGTGGTGCGGTCCTCGTGGCCGCACAGGTCCTGTTCGTCCGTCGTGTCACGCGACTCGACCGGACGCTCGAAGTCGACCTCTCGCTCCCGCAGGCATATCTCACCGAGGGAGAGGACGTGCCGGTGACGCTCCGGGCGGCCGCGCCCGCTTCGCCGCTTTCGGTGTCGGTGACGGCGTCGGCACCCGCGAGTGCAAGCGGCCCAGAGACGACAGCACGGCGGGTCACGCTCGACGGCGGCGACCCGGCCTCGACGACGTTTCTGGTGTCGTGGCCGGTCGCGGGCACCGCGGCGTTCCCAAAGCCGACGGTCACGGTCCGTGATCCGACGGGCCTGTTCGTCGAGACGTTCGAGCGTGGCCCGACGCCGACCGTGACCGTCGAGCCACGGACGACGCGAACCCTCCACGTCGGGCAGGGCGGCGATCAGGCGGTCGCGACCTTCGGCGAACACCCGACGGGCGAACTGGGTGAGGGACTCGATCCCGCAGAGTTGCGAAAGTACGTCAGTGGCGACTCGGCAGGCGACATCGACTGGAAGGCGACGGCCAGACTCAACGAGGCCTACGTCCGCGAACACGAGGTCCAGACCGACAGACAGACGCTCTTGCTGGTCGACCACCGCGAACGGTTCGGCCGGGGCCGGCCCGGCGAGGCGAAACTCGACTATCTCCGCGAGGTCGCGCTCGCGTTCGCCCACCGGGCCGGCGACCTCGACGACCCGCTTGGGTTGTACACGGTCGGCGACGACGGTCTCACCAGTGAGATCGAACCGTCGACCGCAGCGGATCGGTATCGTGCGATCCGGGACGCGCTGTATGATCTGGAACCGAAGACCAGTGACGAGGACCGCGCGAGCGCACGACGTGGTCCCGGATCGGCCCAGCGGGCCAACACGATGCTCCGAAGCGACGATTCGGCGTTCGGGCGGACGCTGCGACCGTATCTCGGCACAGCCCAGGGGTACGTCCAGCGCATCGAACGGGACTCGCTGTTCGCGACCGTCGAGACGTACCTCTCGCGGCTGAAGGGTGTGTCGTGGGTGTTGCTCTTTACTGACGACCGCGACCGCACCGAGCTTCGAGAGGCCGTCAAGCTCGCGCGTGCGGACGGCGATCACGTCGTCGTCTTTCTCGCGCCGGACGTGCTGTTCGAGCCGGGTGAACTGGGCGACCTTGAGGGGGCTTACGAGCAGTACGCGGCCTTCGAGGAGTTCCGGCGCGAACTCACCTCGCTGGATCGTGTCACCGTCTTCGAGGTCGGCCCGGGCGACCGGATCGACGCGATCCTCTCGGCTGCTCGCCAGTGACCGCCCGTCAGTGACTACCCGCCAGACGGCACGCGACGACAACGCGAATCAGAAAACGTAACACGGCGACCCACAGGGTAGTACGTAATGGCAGCAACAGCTACGGCCGAACACCGGACCGACCGTACGTGGCCGGTCCTCGCGGTCGGTCTGGTCACGCTCTGCTTCGTCGGTGCGCTCCTGGTCGTCCCATCGACGCCGTCACTCGTGGGCGTCGCCACCCTGTCGGGCGTCGTCCTCGTGGCGCTGCTCGCAGTGATCGCTTTCACCGCGGGCGTCGACCCACTCCCCGCGATGGCGGTGGCCTTCGTCGCAGCTACGGCGACGACGTGGGCCGTGCTCGCGGTCACGGACCTCCTCGTCGCGACACTCGTGATCGTCGGTGGCCTGACACTCGTTTCCTACGGACTGCATCGCTACGAGCTGGTCGCGCTCGGTCTCGTGGAGGTCGGCGATGAGTAGCGACCTCGCTGGCGACACGACGGAGTCCGACGAGCGAGCGAGCGCCGACCTCGACGCGACCGAACTCCGGGCGCAGGTCGAACTGCTCGAAGACGAGAATCAGCGCCTGCGCGAGCAGTACACCCGTGCGCGACAACAGCAATACCGGCGAACGGCGCTGGGACTGGCGGGTCTCGGTGCCGCCGCTGCGCTCGGTGGCGTGGTCTTTCCTACGGCGGGGAGCGTCCTCTTTGCCCTCGCTGGCACCGGTCTGTTCCTCGGTGTCCTGATCTTCTATCTGTCGCCCGAACAGTTCGTCCCTGCCTCGCTGGGCCGGCGGGTGTACAGCGCGCTCGCACGAAACGAGGCCGACATCGTGGCCGAACTGGGCCTGCGCGACGACCGGGTGTACGTCCCCACCGAGGGCGGTGACGTTCGCCTGTTCGTCCCCCAGCACGAGGACTTCGAGATTCCCGACGCCGATGCACTGGCCGACTCGTTCGTCGTCACGGGCGACCCGTCGCGTCGCGGTCTCGCACTCGAACCGACGGGTGACGGACTGGCAGACGAGTTCGAGCAGGCCGTCACCGGGAGCCTCGCGGCCGATCCAGCGACGCTCGCGGGACAGGTCTGTGACGCGCTCGCAGAACAGTTCGAACTCGTCGAGACGGCGACACCCGACGTCGACCCGACGGGCGGACGGATCACCGTCGCTGTCGGTGAGAGCGCGTTCGGCGACGTGACACGGTTCGATCACCCGGTCACGTCGATCCTCGCCAGCGCAGTCGCACGCACCGTCGACGAACCCGTTCGAGCGGACGTGCGTGAGGCCGACGACGACCGCGTCGACTACCGGATCACGGTGACGTGGGACGCAGACGGTGAGGCGACAACAGACGAACGAGCAAGCAACGACGACGCAGTTGAAAACTGAACATTCAGATCGACCCTTGTGTAAAAATCGTCCGGACTACCACTTACTTCTCGTCAAGCCGATCATAGATGGTTCTCGGTTCGACAATATCGATCCCACGGAATGATTCGAGATCGAGCAGATGGTTGTCTCCGGAGACGAGATAGTCGACATCACCAGCGACGGCTGCTTCGAGGAATTTGTCGTCGTCGGGATCTGCTTCGACTGCGATGATATCCTCCTGGGGATCGACGAACTCTGCAAAATACCGAATCGTTTCGACCTCTTGTTGGACCTCGCTTTCGCTCATCTGGAAACGTTCGGGATATTTGCACAACGTCGTGCGAAATTCCGTCAGCGTCTCTACCGAGACGACGATCTGGTACTCGTGGTTGAATCCCTTGACGAGCAGTTTGTGTGGGGTCCCAGTCGCGATAACGCCCGAGATGAGTACGTTTGTATCCAGAACCGCCCTCATTCGTCATTGCCTCGTGCCTCGTGAACCAACTGGGTGACCTCATCGAGAGACATTTCAACAGTTTCCGTGCGGTCCTCGACACGCTGTTGGAACTCCTCGATCGACGGTAGGTCGACCTTCTTCAAGATGAGACCGTACTCTGTCGGGACGACCATGAGCTTCGTCCCTTGTTCGAGTCCAAATTGATCCCTGAGTTTACTGGGGATCGTGATCTGTCCCTTCGAGGTTACTGTTGTTACTTCTGGTTCGTCGGAAGCCATGATATGCGTAAGAATTCCTTACGCAACGGCTTGAATCTGGCGGTGGATGTGTCCACTGTCCGATCAAATAGCTCAACGATATTCACTCGTCGTCTCGGGCCGATGGTTCGTCGGCGGTCCCGCCGTCCTGTACGGCGGCCGCGACATCGCCTTCGGCCTCGAACGTACTGCCCGGTGGCTCGACGCCAGCGACGAGGTCGTCGATCACTTCGCGGGCCGTCCGGTTGCTCAGTTCGGCGTCAGTGCTGAGTCCGACGCGGTGTGAGAGAATCGCCCCGGCGAGGGACTTCACGTCGTCGGGGATGACGTAGTCCCGGTCCTCGATTGCGGCCCGGGCCTTGCTGGTGTTGAGGAAGGCAAGCGAGGCTCGCGGCGAGCCACCGTGGTCCAGTTCGGCTGACTCGCGTGTCGCGGCCACGATGTCGAGGATGTACTCCTTGATGGTCTCGTCGACGTACACGGCCCTGACCTGCTCGCGTGCCGCCTTGACATCGGCTGCGTCGACGACCTGCGAGACGGAACTCGGATCGAGGTCCGGTTCTCGGTCGAACCGGTCGAGCAGTTCCGCTTCCTCGTCGCGCTCGGGAATGTCGGCGACGAGCTTCAACTGGAAGCGGTCCCGCTGGGCTTCGGGCAGTTCGTAGGTGCCTTCCATCTCGATTGGGTTCTGGGTTGCGACGACGATGAACGGCTCTGGCAGGTCGAGCGTCTCGCCCTCGATGGAGACCGTTCGCTCCTGCATCGCTTCCAGTAGTGCGGACTGGGTCTTCGGCGTCGCGCGGTTGATCTCGTCTGCGACGACGACGTTCGCGAACACCGGCCCTTTCTGGAGTTCGAACTCGCCGGTCGCCTCGCGATAGATCGCAGAGCCGGTGATGTCTGCCGGGAGGATATCGGGCGTCATCTGGATTCGATTGTAGTCGAACCCGGTCGCGACGGCGAACAGGTTCGCGACGGTCGTCTTGGCGACCCCGGGGACGCCCTCCAGTAGAATGTGGCCGTCAGTCAATAGCGCAATCGTCAGTCCCTTCACGAGCGTCTCTTTGCCGATAAGGACCTGTCCCATCTCGTCGCGGATCGCGGCGTGGAGGTCGACCGGATCGGTCATCCCCTACTGGTCCTCTCGCCGGCGTATAATGTGTTGCGACACGCGACGAACGCGCTCGCTCTCCCAGTCGGGATGGCGCTCCCGGACGAAGGCCACCACGTCGTCCTCGTCGAGGGTGCTCTCGGCCGATGGCCGTGTTCGTTCGAGTCGCCGCCGAACGACTGTCGAGGCGGTCGTCGCCGGCCAGCGCGCCCAGAGTGCGACCAGTGCGAGTGAGAGCGCTGCAAGCACGACCTGCACGATCGGTGTTCCCCGGACGACCAGCAGCGAGTACGTCAACGGTGCCAGTGGCGGCCGGTGCGAGTAGTCGAGCATCGCCGTCGTCGCGTTGGCAACCAGCGCCCGGGCGAACGCGGCGTTGCCCTGCTGTTCGAGCATCGCGTTCGTGAACACGCTCGCGTCGCTGACCACGACGACCCGGCCGTCGCCGACCGGTTCGGCGACCGCGACGGGGAACGAGCCGAGCGGTTCGGTGTCGTTGAGTTCGCCGTCGTCGTTGTCATCCATGTACGACGACTCTGCCGTGCTGACGAGCACTGCTGGTCTCGCGTCCCGTCCGACCGTCCGCTCGTCGGGCACGTCGAGGACTGTGCCGTAGTTGAGTGTGAGGCGGTCGACGCCGTCGACGAGTGGGTGTGCCGAGACGTTCGTCGCCCGCGGGAGCGAGCCGTTCCGGTAGTTGTTCTGTGCGTCACGGACGGTCGTGCCGTTCAGGCGCGTCTCGACGCCAAGTCCGGCCAGTAGATCGTTCGTCGCGCTCGGTTCGGCACTCTCGTTCACCGCTTCGCCGGCGACGACGAGCGTCTCGCCACGGGTGACGAACTGCCGGAGACGAGCCACGTCCCCCGCGTCGTAGGACTGTGTCGGCGAGAGGACGAACCCGACGCTGTCGGTCTCGGCTGTGACGTACGCGTCGGTCGTTCGGACCAGTTCCGGTGTCGCACCCGCCTCGCGCACTTCCTGACGTACCGACGCACCGCCGTCCCACTCGTCGTTGTACGGGCCGTATGCGACCCCGGACGTGCTCATCGCGACGAACAGGCCGACGTTCGTGAGTACCAGCAACAGCACGAGGGCCACTCGCGGGTAATCTGTCCAGTCCATCTACACCAGCCCCGGGGGGAGGATTTCGAGGATCCGTCTGACGACGATGTACGCGAAGCCGAGCAGCCCGGCGAGGATGAGCCATTTCAGCCGACTGCGCCACTGTGGCGTGACGTTGATCGGAGCCGTGAGTTCGACGATGACGAGAAACCCGATCAGCGAGACCACGAAAAAGAGATCGAGCGTCATCGACCCGAGCGCCGAAAGCACCAGCACCGTCGACAGCATCCAGAGGGCCTGTCCGTGGATGAACTGCTGGCGGCGTCGGGTTACCATCGCCTGCGAATTGCCAGCCGAACGTTTAGAAGGTGTCGACACACGAACCGACAGGCCAAAGTTCGCCGTCCTGTTTCGACGCTATATGTGGCCCTGGGGACACGTCGCCGTCGGCTATCTCGTGTATTCGATCGGTGTTCGCCTCGACGGCCGGCGTGTCACCGGACTCGCCGCCATCGCACTCGCCGTCGGGACGCAGTTCCCGGACCTGATCGACAAGCCGCTGGGCTGGACGTTCGGCGTCCTCCCCGGTGGGCGGACACTCGCCCATTCGCTGCTGACGGTTGCAGTCGTCGCCGTGGTCGCCGGCACGCTCGCTCGACGAGTACAACGCCAGCGTGTCACGGCGGCGTTTCTCCTTGGCTACGTCTCACACCTCTTTGCCGATGGGCTTTACCCGCTCGTCGAGGGCGAGTACGCGAACCTCTCGTATCTGCTGTGGCCTGCCTTCCCCGCGCCCGAGCCGGAGATCGGTAAGAGTTTTCTCGCACATTTCGCGAACCTCTCGTTCGATTCATTCTTCGCGTTCGAGGTGATGCTGGTCGGTCTGGCGACCATCGTCTGGGTTCGCGATGGCTATCCGGGCGTGAGTGACGTGGCAACGTTGCTGTCGTTCGCCAAGCGGAAGATCGACCCGAGCGGACGATCGTAAGCGCGTCCAGACCGAAGAACTATTATTCACTGACGGATCCCTACTGGACGATGCGAATACTCGTCACTGGGGGAGCCGGATTCATCGGCGGCCATCTGGCAGAGCGGTTCGTTAGTGACGGCCACGAGGTGGTCGTCCTCGACAACTTCGATCCCTTCTACGACCTTGACATCAAGAAGCACAACGTCGAAGTCGGTCGAACGGCCGCAAACGAGAGTGCCGGTCGGTACGACCTCGTCGAAGGAGATGTTCGCGACGGTGACCTCGTCGCTGATCTCGTCGCTGACGTAGACTATGTCTACCATCAGGCCGCACAGGCTGGGGTCCGCTACAGCGTCGAGAACCCACGGAAGTACGACGAGGTCAACGTCGATGGAACGCTCAACGTTCTCGACGCCTGCCGCGACGAGGGGATCGAGCGATTCGTCATGGCGTCCTCGTCGTCGGTCTACGGTGTCCCGCAGTATCTCCCCTACGACGAGGCACACCCGACGACACCGGTCAGCCCGTACGGTGCATCGAAACTCGCTGCCGAACGCTATGCGTGTGCCTACAGCGAGGTGTACGACTTCCCTGCGGTCGCACTGCGCTACTTTACCGTCTATGGCCCTCGGATGCGACCGAACATGGCGATCTCGAACTTCGTTTCCCGGTGTCTGAACGATGAGCCACCGATCATTTACGGAGACGGCACCCAGACCCGTGATTTCACGTATATCGACGACATCGTCGAGGCGAACGTCTCCCTCCTGCACGAGGATAGTGCCGATGGTGAAGTCCTCAACGTCGGTTCGACTGACACCATCCAGATCCGGACTCTCGCTGAAGAGATCCGCGACCAGCTCGCTCCAGACCTCGATCTGATCTACGAAGAACGCCACGACGCCGACGCCGACCAAACACACGCGAACACGGAGAAGGCCCAACGACTCATCGGATACAACCCTGACTACACCATCCGAGAAGGGGTCGCGAAGTTCATCGAGTGGTACCGAGCACAACGCGCGTGGTACGAGCCACTCGTCCGAACGTGACTGTTTGAGCACCACAGTACTTTTATTTTGTACTACCCTTGTCACCTGACAGTGATATCCGGGTGGCGATATCGCCTCACTGCGTTCGGGGGGGCAACAGCGCTGATCGCTTGTGCTGTCGTCGTAGCGAACACGCCGGCTGCACAGCAGTTCGTCACGTCGCTCCCGGTGGTGAACAATCTCAAACCGGTGACGGTCGACTGGGGAAACATCCCCGACGAGATCGCCACGACGGGTGTGATCGTCCTCGGGGCACTCTGGCCGCTGTTCAAGCCTCGTCCCCGACGGATCGTCGACACGGTCATGCTCGTCCAGAAGCGCGTGTTCCTCGCGGCGACCGCACTCGCGACGCTTGGCTACTTCGACTGGTCGACGCGACTGCCACGGACGACGTTGATTCTGACCACGGCCCTCCTCGCGGTCTGGATGCCGCTGTTGTTCGTCTCTATTCGTCGTCGGCCCCGACGCTCCGAACGCGCGATCCTCGTCGGTGACGACGGCCCGGCGATGAGACGGCTACTCGACGCCGCTGAGATGGACATACTCGGCTATGTCGCCCCGGCCGGCGTCGATCCCCGCCGACAGCCCGTCGTCCCGAAGATCGCCGACGGTGGCGTCGAGCGCGAGACGCTCCCGCGACTGGGCGGACTCTCGGGGCTGCGGAGCGTCCTCATCGAGCACGATATCGACACGGTGTTACTTGGCTTTGCGCGCCCGGATCGAGAGGAGTTCTTCGGGACGCTCTCGGCCTGTCACGAACGTGGCATCGAGGCGAAAGTCCACCGAGACCACGCAGACGTGGTCCTCGCAGCCGATGGAACTGCGACCAGCGAACTCGTGACGACGAATCTGACACCTTGGGACCTGCAAGATTACGCGCTCAAGCGGGCGTTCGACGTGGTGTTTGCAGGCGTTTCACTGCTCGCCCTGGCACCTGTCATACTCGTGATTGCGGCGGCGATCCGACTCGATTCACCGGGCCCGATCCTCTATAGCCAGCAGCGGACGGCCTCGTTTGGCAACACGTTCACCATCTACAAGTTTCGGAGCATGGTCGTCGACGCGGAGGCGGGATCGGGTGCGACGCTCAGCCCGGCGGACGCCGGCGAGACCGATCCGCGCATCACCCCCGTCGGGCGCTTGCTCCGAACGACCCATCTCGACGAGATTCCACAGCTCTGGTCGGTCCTCATCGGCCGGATGAGTGTCGTCGGGCCACGGCCGGAACGTCCCGAACTCGACGCAAACATCGAATCGACCGTCGCCGAGTGGCGCAGCCGCTGGTTCGTCAAGCCGGGATTGACTGGGCTCGCACAGATCAACGACGTGACTGGACACGATCCGCAGGCGAAGCTTCGGTACGACATCGAATACATCCGCGATCAGTCGCTCACACTGGATACGAAGATCGTTATCCGACAGCTCTACCTCGTCGCCGCAGACGCGGTTTCGGTCCTGCGCGCGACGTGAATGCGTCTCGCTGAGCGAAAGAATCATGCCCGTACCCGAAAACTGCAGGCGTATGGATGGCCCTCGGGAGTCACGCTCGCTCCTCGACGAGGACGGGAATCTTTTCGGAGTCGTCAACATCGTCGACGCGATGGTCGTTGTCTTGATGCTCGCGGTCCTCGTGGCTGGTGGTTCGCTTCTGTCACAGCCGGCAGAGAAGCAGCAAGCGCCGACACGGTACGCGACCGTCTCGTACACCGTCCCGCTCGACAGCAGTGCCGCCGGGCTGTCAGCTGGCGATACCCTTGTCCCGGTCAGGGGCGGTGACGCGCTGAATGTTACCGATGTCCACCGAAGTTTTGCCCGGAACGGTTCGGGTCACGTCGTCGCTCGCGTCAGCCACCACGGACCGATGATCGTGAGCGACCAACAGCAGTACGGTGGGGAGTCGTTCGACGCGACGACGCGATCGTACCGGATGCCGGTCGCGTTGGCCGCAGTGGACCAGAATACGTCGACACTCGATACTCGACGGGTCTCGGTGACGGTTGGCGTCGCTGAGACGGCCGCACAGACCCTCTCACCCGAACAGCAAATTCGATATCGGGGCGAGTCGGTCGGGACTGTCGTCTCCATCGGTCAGTCGAAGACCGACACCGGACGCGTTCCGGTCAGGATCCGGCTGACGGGGTGGAAACGGGACACTGGCCTGTCCTTCGGTGGGATGTCGCTTCGAGTCGGCAATCACGTCACCGTCGTCACCGACGACGCCGTCGTGTCTGGCCCGATTCGAGCGGTCGAAGGGGAGTGATCTAAACGGATGTTCGACACTGCGTACCAGTACTCGTGACTTCGAAGGGCGGTCGACCGGCTCGGTCACGTCCAGCAATTGGTCGCGGCGATCTATCACCGGTCTCGTCTCGCCACTGTGGCAGACCGACTGACGACGGTCGTTCGGGCGTCAGCAACGTGGACGTGGCTCACCAGCGAATCCGAAACGGAGACGGTCGTCATCGACCTGACCGAGACTCGTACCGTCGGCCCAGTGGTGGGGTTTCTGAAGCGGTTTCGCGGCCGGGACTAGGATTTCCGTCCGAGACGTCACTCGACGGTGACGCTCTTGGCGAGATTCCGCGGCTTGTCGATGGACCGACCGAGTCCCTTCGCGGTGTAGTACGACACCAACTGCAGTTGGACGTTCGCGAGGACTGCTGCGGCCGAGGAGTGTGTCTCGGGAATCTCTAGCACCTCGTCAGCGTACCGTTCTACGTCACTCCGGCCGTCGGTGATCGCCACGACCGGCGCGTCGCGGGCCTCGACTTCTTTGATGTTCCCGACGGTCTTGCGAGCCTTCTCGTCGTCACCGACGACGACCGCGAACACGGGCGTGTCCTCGGTCACCAGCGCCAGCGGGCCGTGCTTCAGTTCGCCCGCAGCGAAGCCCTCGGCGTGTTTGTAGGTGATCTCCTTCATTTTCAGCGCCCCTTCGAGCGCGACGGGGTGCTGGTGGCCCCGACCGATGAAGAAGTACGCTTCGGCGTCCTGATACGTCTGTGCGACCGCTCTGGCGGTCGAGGTGTCGAGTAGTTCTTGGACCTGTCCGGGCAGGTCACGGAGCGCGGCGATAGATTCGCGAGCGTCGGTGACCGGGGCGGTCCCGAGCGCCAGCAGATTCAGCGCGCCGAGCTGTGAGGCGAAGGTCTTGGATGCTGCGACGCCGATTTCTGGGCCGGCGCGGATGTACAGTGCGTGGTCACACTCGCGGGCGGCCGTCGAACCGACGGTGTTGGTCACTGCGAGCGTGCGCGCACCGCGGTGGCGCGCCTCCCGGAGGGCCGAGAGGGTGTCTGCGGTCTCGCCGCTCTGGGTGACACCGACGACGAGGGCGTCACCGATCGGCGGGGGCGAGGTCGCGTACTCGCTCGCGAGGAACGTCTGGGCTGGGATGCCGGCCCGCCGGAACAGCTGTGCGCCGTACAGTGCAGCGTGATAGGAGGTTCCGCAGGCGACGAACTGGACGCCGGTCGGCGAGAGATCACCGAGGTCCTCGATGTCCACAGTCCCGGAAAGTTCGTCGACGCGCCCGCGCAGGCACTGGCGCAGCGCGCGCGGTTGCTCGTGGATCTCCTTGAGCATGAAGTGGTCGTAGCCGCTCTTGCCGGTCTCTTCGGCGTCCCATGAGACAGTGTCGACTTCCTTCTCGACGGGATTGCCGTCGCCGTCGGTGACCGTCCACCCCTCGCTGTCGAGGCGTGCAAATTCGCCGTCGGCCAGATAGACTACCTTGTCCGTGTAGTCGCGGAAGGCGGGTACGTCGCTCGCGAGGTAGGTGGCGTCTCCGTCGACGCCAAGCACCAGCGGCGAGTCGTTGCGCGCGACGAAGACGGCGTCTGTGCCGGCGACGACGGTGGCGATGGCGAAACTGCCTTCGAGTCGGTCGACGGCCGCTCGCAGGGCGGCCATCGGGTCGGCACCCTCGGCCAGCGCCTCTTCGATCAGGTGCGGGACGACCTCGGTGTCAGTGTCGGACTGGAAGGTGTGGCCGGCGGCGACGAGTTCGTCGCGGATGGCCTGGTAGTTCTCGATGATGCCGTTGTGGACGACTGCGACATCGCCGGTGCAGTCCCGGTGTGGGTGGGCGTTCGCGTCGGTCGGCGGCCCGTGGGTCGACCAGCGGGTATGGCCGATGCCGACCGCGCCGTCGATGGTCGTCTCCGCCAGTTTCGCCCGGAGGTCGTCGATCTCGCCGGCGCGCTTCGCAACTGACACGTCGCCCCCATCGTCACCGAGCGCGACGCCAGCCGAGTCGTAGCCCCGATACTCCAGTTTCGAGAGACCGTGGACGAGTACGTCAAGCGTCTCGTCTTCGCGGCCGACACAGCCGATGATGCCACACATTATCGAACCACCTCCGACCCCTCTTCGATCTGGCCGAACGCGTGGACGCCCGCGTGGAGGGTCGCGGACGGACCGACCAGTGTACCCGGCGAGACCGAGACGTTCCCCCGCGTTCGCGCCCGGTCTGCGAACACCGCTCCCAGCGCCTGATCCTCGAACACGTCGGTCCCGACCTGTACGTCGGCCGGGCCGCCGGGGACGACTGTCTCGACGCCGAGTGCCACGTCCTGTCCGGTGATCGTATCGACCAGCGTCGCACCGGCGTCGACGCGGGTGTCGACGTCGAGGACGGTGTTCTGGACGGTCGCGTTCGCGCCGATGGTGACGTTGGCACCGAGGGCCGTGTTCGGGCCGAGGACGGCACCGGCGGCGATCTCACAGTCCGGGCCGACGACGACCGGGGCCTGCAGCGTGGCGTCCTCGTGGACGTGGGCGGAGTCAGCGACCCAGACACCCTCGTCGACACTCGTCTCCGTGACGCGCCCGCGTGCCAGCACCTCGCGTGCGACCGTCAGCAGGTCCCACGGGTAGGTCGCGTCGACCCACATTCCGTCGGTCTCGACCGCACGGACCCGGTCACGCTCGATCAGGCGGGCAATGGTGTCGGTCAGGGCCAGTTCGCCGTCGGCCCGCGGTGTCGCCTCGATCTCGTCGAAGATCGTCTCCGGGAAGGCGTAGATCCCACCGTTGATGAGGCGATACTCGTCGGTGTCTGGCTTCTCGACGATCGAGACGAGGTCACCATCGCGCAGGTCTACAGCGCCGTAAAAGCTGGCGTCACTGCGTTCGAGGACGGCCAGTGCCGGCGTCGTCGGGTCGCTCTCGAAGTGGTCGATCACCGACCTGACGGTCCGCGCGTCGATGAGGCGGTCGCCGTTGACGACCAGCACCGGCCCGCTGGCGTCCGAGCGGGCCTGCAACAGGGCGTGGCCGCTCCCCAGTTGCTTCTCCTGTGTCACGTACGTGAGCGTGACGCCACGATAGGACGGGCCGAAGTGATCCTGCACGCGGTCGCGTTTGTAGCCGACGACGACCGTGATCCGGTCGATGCCGGCCTCGATGAGTGCGTCGAAGACGTATTCGAGGATCGGCCGGTTCGCCGCGGGGAGCATGGGTTTGGGGCGATTACGCGTCAGCGGGCGCAGGCGGGTTCCTTCACCTGCCGCCAACACGACAGCTGTTCGAACGCTCATACCGTCTCCATGCAGTGGGGGTTTGAACGTTTTGTCCTTCCTACCAGTTCTCACAGAACTCTCGCTTGGGAGTAGGAGCCGTTTACTACCGGCCATTCGGCGAAATCCGACCGCTCGTCGCTCGTTTCCTGTGGTGCACTCGACAACGCCTCACTGCTCGCTAATGTTCTCCCCGGCCGTCCGTCGCCCTTTAGTCGTCAACTGGACCTCGGTGCGTTCGCGGACGACGCTGATCACGTCCAGTTCGATCAGTCGGTCGAATATCTCTTCGGTCTTTTCGACGTCGATCCCGACGAAGTTCGGGATGTCGAACGGCGAGACGCCCGAATGCAGCGCCATGATGACTCGCCGTTCGGTACTGGAGAGGTCCAGATCCGCCCGATTGCGTTCGGCGCTCTCTTCGAGCATCACCTGTAGCACCGTCGCGTGGAACTCCTCGCCGGCGAGGTGGGTCTCGACGCTGATGCCGTCGTCGGTGTGTTCGACCTCGATGACCGTTCGCTCCTGACCCGAGACGGTCTTGTCCTCGATCACGAGGTCGCCGATGTCGGCTCGCTCGATCGTGACCGCCTGCCCGTCTGCCAGTGCCAGCCGCAGTGTCTCGGCGGTGACTTTCATCCGTCCTTTCGTCCACTCCGCACTCTGGACGACACCACCTTCGACGGCTGGATGCTGGACGAGGATGATCTCGCCGTCGAGGGCAGCCCGGTACAGATCGGTCTCGAACTCCGCGTGTTCGCCCGCGGAGACGAGGACCACGTCCTCGCCGATGTGGAGCGCGACGTAGTCGGAGACGCTCGCACTCTGCTGGTTCACGTCGTAACGGTCGGCGATCCGGTCGACCGACTGGAGCGGGATCTGGCGCTTGTCGTCGGCGATCAGGATCAGTCGCTGGGTCGTCAGCACGATCCGACAGGCTGTCCAGGCGGCGTCGTTGAGTTCGCGTCCACCCTGGACTGCCTGTAGATACTGCCCGCGTGCGTCCGAGATTTTCTTCTCCGTGTCACTCATTTCAGATTCGAGGGGTTGCTACGCCCACGTTGCTCACTCTGGGGAATATAACTTCCGCCCCAATTTTTGTGCGCGAGATTGAGGACGGTCGCTGCCGTGTGTTCGGAAGGATCGTGTTCAGAGGAGAGGCCAGCGTCAATGAGACACCGAAAGGGCGAGCGGGGGCCGAACCCCCGGACGACGATTGCCGGAATCCATCCACGAGAACCGTCTGATACTGTCGGCTGTACGTCTGTGAAGAGTTTCGTGACCTCGGGTCGCGAATAACTTGAAACAGTTACAGCCGACAGTATGCGCACCTGCCGTCTCACTGCTCGTTCATGGCTTCACTCGCCATGTTTCGTCCCTGTGCGTTCAGGCTGACCTCAGTCCGGGTACGGACCTCGTCGACGGCCCCCGCCTCCAGTAGCTTCTGGTAGATTTCTTCGACTTCGTCGACGGGGATGCCGACGAAATCGGACATCTCGAACGGCGAGACACCCGAATACAGCGCCATCAGGACTTGCCCTTCCGTCTCGCTGAGTTCGTAGTCGCCCTCCCGTTCCTCGATGACGCGCTCGAACAGCGACTGGAGCGCCCGCGTGTGATGGTCCATCCCCGAGAAGTACGTCTCGACACTGCGGTCCTGTTCGTCCGTGTGCTCGACTTCGAGGACGGTCCGGGACTCGCCCATGACGGTCTGGTCGCTCGTATCGATCGTCCCGACGTCGTCGACCGCGAAACTCGTCTGGTCGCCGTCGGGAAACGCCAGACTGATCACCTCGTCGTCGAGGTGAAAGCGCGTCTTGCGCCACGTCGCCTCGTCCTGAATCACGCCTCCCACGACCGCGGGGTGTTTCGCGAGGATGACGGTGCCATGGAGCGTCGCGCGGCAGTACTCCAGTTGGAAATCGGAGACGTTTGCGGCGTCGAACAGAACGACGTTGTCGCCGATGCGAAGCGGCGTCGCGCCCGCGGGGTCGACTCCATCGGGCAACTCCTCGGGGTCGATCACCTCGATGTTGCTGTATGGTAGCGCCTGCTTGCCGCTGTTGTTGGCGAGCACGAGGCGCTTGCTGGTCAAGACGAGTCGACAGGAGCGCCACTGTGGCTCGTCGACCGGGGTGCCACCCCTGACGACGTACATGTAGTCTCCCGAGGTGTCGACCAGTTTCTGTTCGTCGCTGCTCATCGCGTCGTCTGTACGCGAAATTGTCGCTCTCCGGTATATAAGTTCTTCACGGCGCGTCGACTCAGACCAGCAAGAGACCGCCACCGACCAGCGCCAGCCCGCCAAAGCCGACACACACCGCCCAGAAGGGGACCCGCCGGACGAGGCGGACGAGCGCGTCGACGGTGAGATAGCCGACGACGGCACTGACTGCCAGAGCGACCACGGCTCCGGTCGTCGACACGGCCGGGATGCCGTCGGAGACGACGACGAGCGCGTTCGCCGCGAGGGCGGCCGGAATCGAGAGGAGGAACGACAGGCGTAGCGAGGTCTCGCCTTCGTGACCCCGAAGCAAGAGCGCGCTGACGGTCGTTCCCGACCGCGAGACGCCCGGCAGGATCGCCAGTCCCTGTAGTCCGCCGACGACGACGGCGTCGAGCCAGTCCGGTGTCTCGCGTTGTGCCAGTGAGACCCACGCGGCAAAGCGCTGGAGCAGCCCCGTCAGGACGAGCAGGCCCCCGATCAGCGCGATGAACGCGCCCCCAGTGAGGTCCGAGACGAGCGCATCGAGGAGCAAGAAGGCCGGCAGCCCGGTGATGCCAGTCGCCAGCGTCGCCAGTACCAGAAAGGAGAGGTCGGCAGTGTCTGCTTCGAACGCCGTCCCCGGCGTCCACCCGCGCAGCGACGTGAGGACCGTCGTAACCTCGTCCCGGTAGTACGCGAGCGCCGACAGTGCCGTGCCGGCGTGGACGAACAGTGCCAGTCGGGTGGCGACGGCCGGCGACGCCCCGGTCAGCGCGGTGACGACGACCGCGACGGTCCCTTCACTGGAGACGGGGAGCCATTCGAGGACTCCCTGCACGACCCCGACGACCGCCGCGACGATGGCGTCCGCGACCATACTCCTCTCCTGTTGCGCGAATCAATAACTCGTTTCATCCGCGCCGGCCGTGGCGCCTGCGACATCCGCCTTCGCTTCCGCGACCGCGGGCTTTTTCGCCATCGGTTCCTAAGCGAGGAGTATGTCAGCCCTTCGTGAGGCTCTGGGGGACCTACCGGCCTCGGTGTTCGCCGACGTACTCGAATCGGACGACGCCTATCTGCTGGTCGTTGACCTACCCGGTGTCACCGCCGACACGCTCGATGTCAGTGTCGACGGCGGGACGCTGGTGATCGAGGCCCAGCGTGAGAAAGACGTGGGCTACGACTTTCGCTACGTCGACGAAGACCGATCGCTCTTTCTCGACGCCGAACTGCCCCTGCCACCGGATGCGACGGGACAGGGGGCCGAGGGGACGATCGAAAAGGGGGTCTTCGAACTTCGGCTTCCAAAGGCCAGTGCGACGAGCGCGACGACGATCCCGGTCGAGGATGCCTGATCACGGGGTGGCCGGCCGGTGAATCTCCGCGCCTACTGGCGGTTCGTCGTCGTCGTTCGTCACTTCCTGCCCCTGGGGCTGTCCTACGCCCGTGACCGCAATCGATTCCTCCTGTTCGGGCGCTCCCGACAGGTCACGGCCCAGCAGCGTCGCAACCGCGCCCGGCGCTTGCTCGACTCGCTGTTGACGCTCGGGCCAACGTTCATCAAACTCGGGCAACTGTTATCGACTCGGCCCGACATCCTCCCGCCGGAGTACATCGACGAGTTCGCGCAGTTACAGGACCGCGTCCCGCCCGCACCGTGGGACGAGGCCCGAACCGTCCTCGAAGCGGAACTCGGACCCATAGACGAGGCGTTCGCCGAGTTCGAAGAAGACGCGATCAGCGGGGCCAGTCTCGGGCAGGTCTATCGGGCCGAGGTCGACGGCGACGCCGTCGCCGTGAAGATCCGTCGGCCCGGCATCGAGGACCTCGTCGAGGCCGACCTCCGGGCGATCCGCTGGACGCTGCCGATCTTGATGTACTTCGTCGCCGATAGCCGGTCGTTCTCTCTGGAGACGCTCGCCGACGAATTCTCCAAGACGATCAGAGAGGAGATGGATTACGGCCGCGAGGCCGAGATGCTCACGGAGATTCGAGGCAACTTCGCCGACGACGACGCGATCAGGATTCCGGGCGTCGTCGAGACCCACTCGACCAGTCGCGTCCTGACGATGGAGTACGTCCCGGGGACGAAGATCAACGACATCGAGGAACTCGACGAGCTATCGATCGACCGGACGGAACTGGCCGAGACGCTCCAGCGCAGTTACCTCCAGATGATCATCGACGACGGCGTCTTCCACGCCGATCCCCACCCCGGAAACCTCGCCGTGCAGTCCGACGGGACGCTCGTGTTCTACGACTTCGGGATGTCCGGTCGGGTCGACCCGTTCGTCCAGGACCGGATCGTCGACTTCTACGCCGCCGTCGCCGCACAGGACATCGACGCGATCCTGGACGCGTTGATCGAGATGGGGACGCTTAGCCCGGAGGCCGACCGGCAGGTGATGGGCGACGTGATGGAACTGGCGATCGCCGACGCCCGTGGTGAAGACATCGAACAGTACCGCGTCCAGCAGATCGTCCAGCAGGTCGAGGACACTATCTACGAGTTTCCGCTGCGACTGCCTGCGAATCTCGCCCTAGTCTTGCGCGTCGCGACGGTGGTCGAAGGCGTCTGTGTCACGCTCGACCCGGACTTCGATTTCATCTCGGTCGCGACCGACTACCTCCGGCAGGAGGGCCACATCACCGCCGGGGTGAAACAGTACGTCGAGGACCGTGGCAACGAAGTCAGGCAGGCCGCCGAGTCGATGGTTCGAGTCCCGCCGAAACTGGAGTCGGCGCTCGACCGGATCGAACGCGAGGACTTCCACGTCCGGGCGGACATCGAGGATTCGGGCGGTGTTCTCGAACGGATGACACGCCGGCTGATCCTCGGGATGATCCTCGCCAGCGGGACCATCTCGACGGCGTTGCTGTACGCCCAGTCGACGCTGGTCGCGACGGCCGTCGCGGGCGTCGGCACGCTCGCCGTGGCCGGCCTGACGTACTTCTCCTTTCGCCGGTCGAAGGGGATTCGCGCGAAACCACAGTTCACCCGCCAGAGCATGCGCCAAAACGATGCTTCGAGCAGCGACGCTGGCTACGCGAGCGCGTATGGAACCGACGAAGACGGGTAGCCGACTCGAACTACCCGAGAAGGAGTTTCAGCCAGCGATTGTTCTGTACGATGTCCGTTTCTTCGATGATCGCGTCGAGTCCGAGGATGCGACCGGCACCGACGGCACCCAGGCCGAACAGGAGCAGGGCGTAGACGAGGTGGTCGTCGACCACCCAGCCGTGGGCGACCGGGAGTCCCTGCAAGAGTCCGCCGGTGAGACTCGCCAGCCAGAAAAACAGCATCATCACTGCTCCCCAGAAGGCGTTCCAGCGGACCAGCGCGCCGAGGATGAGTCCGAGACCGGTCAGTGTCAGACCCCACATGACGAGGCTGTCGATCACGGGACTCCCGGCGAACGACCCCCACAGGCCCATCAGGGGATTACCTTCGGGGATCGCGTGGTTGAGGAACCCCGCGGCGGTCCAGTTGTTCGCCGGGTCGCCATCGAGGTAGGTGATGAGTTTCGTCACACCGCCCTGAAACAGCGTCCAGCCCATCACGACACGCAGCGACACCAGCGCGTACCCGACCCAGTTTTCCGAATAGGTAAAACTCGTTTCTCTGCCGAACAGTTCGGTCTGAAGCTCTCTCGTGGACATTGGTAACGTGCCTCATCGATAATGACAATGGGGGATGCCATAAAACTACGCTCAGACCCCACATACTGTGGGTGTGGCTGTCCGCACGTGGATTCGATCGGAAATCCGCTGGCGTCGGTCCGACCGTGGTGACGGCCGATTCCAAACCGTTTATACCCGCACATGGATAATCCCGCCGTATGCCACGACAGCAGACCGAAGTTCGCGAACTCGACGAAGGCAGCTACGTGATGATGGAAGAGACGCCGTGTAAGATCACGTCCTACAGCACGGCCAAGCCGGGCAAGCACGGCAGTGCCAAGGCCCGTATCGACGGCAAGGGTGTCTTCGACGGCAAGAAGCGCTCGCTCTCTCAGCCCGTCGACGCCAAGATCTGGGTCCCGATCATCCAGCGAAAGCAGGGTCAGGTCGTCTCGGTCACCGGCGACGACGCACAGGTCATGGACCTCGAAACGTACGACACTTTCACGATGCGCATTCCCGAGGACGAGGACCTCAACCCCGACGACGAGATCGAGTACCTCGAATACGAGGAACAGCGCAAGATCGTCTAGGATGTTTCCCGGCGCGGTCTCTGCGCCCGACGCGGCCGACTACGTCGTCGTCGGCGCTCCACTGGACGCTTCGACGACGTTCGAACCGGGCACGCGGTTCGGGCCGGATCGCGTTCGCCACTACGCCGAGTCGTTCGAAGACTACGACCACCGAACGGAACGTCGTTTCACCGATCTATCCGTGGCCGATCACGGGAACGTCGGCCCGACTGACGACGTGGACTCCTATCTGACCTTTCTCGAAGGCACGATCGGGGACTACGCCGACGACGGCGTGACGCCACTGCTGATCGGCGGCGAACACACCGTCTCGATCGCCGGCGTCCGCGCCATCGATCCCGACGTGTTCTGCTGTCTCGACGCGCATCTGGACCTGCGCGAGGACTATGCCGGCAATCCACTGAGCCACGCGACCGTCACACGTCATGCCCTCGATATGGCCGACCGTGCGGTCGTCCTCGGCGCGCGCAGCGGCTGTGAAGCCGAGTGGGTGCGAGCGACCGAGACGGACGTGACCGTCGTCGAACCCGACGCCGTCGCCGACTGGAAACCGGACTTCGAGAACGAGCGCGTCTACTGCTCGGTCGACATCGACGCCGCCGACCCGGGCTTTGCACCCGGCACGGGAACGAAAGAGCCGTTCGGTCTCACGCCCCGGGAGATGCACCGGGTGGTCCGGGCGGTCGCACCACACAGCGCCGGCTTCGACATCGTCGAGGTCAACGACCGCGACGACGGGCAGGCCGCGGTACTGGGGGCGAAACTGCTGCGGTCGTTCGTGTTCGCCCACGCCACCCACGACGGGTCAGCCACCGAAAACGAGTGATACGGATTATTGGAGCGATTTACCGTGATCGTCGCCACGGAGTAGACGATCACCGGTAAGCAACTACAATAAACCGTCTGAGACGGAGAGTGTAGTCACCCCTGAATGGGTGTGTGAATATCAGATCGGGCCACTGTGTTTAAGCGTGCGGCCATCACAGGCATCTGCATGGAACAGTTGTCTTCCTGCTACTTCTGTGGATCGGCCCTCGACACACAGATCGACCCCTATCAAGTGATCCCACCGCAACTGGAACCGACGAGCGACCAGCAGCGCGCGGTCTCGCTGTGTCCGACCTGTCGCCAGAAACTCGCCCACGTCGTCGAGACCGTGGTCGAGGCGACCGACGCGACGACCGGCACGACCGTCGACGACGTGCCCGCCGTCGATCCGAAAGGCGACCTTCTCTCGGACGGGACGACGGGTGCCACAACTGAGACGGCCGCCACAGCGACGGACTCGAACGCAGGCGACGACAGAGCCGACGGCGACGATGAGGACGCAGGCGACGACGGGACCGCAACCGAGACGAACGCGGCTCGGTCGGGCACTCCGTCGGCCGACGACAGCGACGGGGGCACAGTCGAAGCTGCCACGGACGAGTCGGGCCACGACACAGCACAGCACCGAGACACCGAGGCCCGAACGCCGTCCACTCCTGCCCCCACGGACGATACGTCGATCGCCGACGTACAGGACATGTCGGGGCCACAGGACAGCGTCGGCACTGGCGACCGGACGGAATCACGCACGGATTCGTCACGGACCCCACAGTCGAGCGGAACCGAGTCGGCCGACACTGAGCCCCCAGCCAGCACCGAGGCGAACCCCACAGCCACGGACCGGACCGACACGGCCGCGGCGACGGCCGACGAAACCGAAGCGGACGACACAACAGCCGACGAGACCGAGGCGAACGACGGACCGACACTCACCGCACTAGAGTACAACAAAGTGATGCGCCTCCTCCAGAACAGAGAGTTCCCGGTCGAACGCGCCGAGATTCAGGGCATCGCGACCAACGCCTATCAGATCAGCCAGCGGGAGTTCGACGCGATCATCGACGCCGCCATCGAGCGCGGTCTGCTGGACGAAGAGGGCGGCCAGCTTGTCAGCGCCGGCGATTGACATCCTCCCCGCGCTAAAGCGCGAGGATTCCTCCGTTGGGGTTCGGCTACCGACCCACGGAGGCAACTTGCGGGTTTGTGCGCACTTCTTTGGGACTTTCGTGAGGGTGTGGTTTCCCCGACCAGTCGTGGTCGTCCCACTCGAATCGCACGGGCCGTGCCATCGGCCTGACTTCCGTATCGCTGTTTTCCCGAAGGAACGTCTCTGACGCCGTGAGGTCGGCGTGCCCCTCGAAGCCACATGGACAGGTCAGCGTATCCTCGTGGCGAACCGTCTCCTCGTGGTCGCCACACTCGGGGCACGTCTGACTCGTCCACGCTTCCGAATCGGCTTCGAGAGAGATACCGTACTCCTCACAGACACACGCGAGACGGTGGATGAACTTCTTGAACGCCCAGAAGTTGTGCGTCTTCTCGTTCACCCTGACCGACCAGTGCATTTCCAGCACGTCGGTCAAGTCGCCCACGTACACCGTCGCCACGCCCTCGTCGTACAGCCGTTCAACGAGGTCACGTACCAGCGCGTTCTGTGCGTGGTCACGGCGCTTCGTCCGCTGTCGGTACAGCCGTCGAATCCGCTTGGAACTGTAGCGTCCCTCTCGAAGTTTTGACTGTAGGCGGGCGATTTCGTCAGTCGTCTCGCGGAACCGTCCGAACAACTCGCGTCCATCGTAGAGGTACTGGTTCCCAGTAGTCGTGGAACAGGCGACGAGATTGTTTGCGCCAACGTCGAGGGCGGCTTCTTCCGAAGCCAGTGGTGAATCCAGTCGAGAATCAGGGACGGTGACTGGTTGAAAAGCCCTGAACGTGTCGCTAACCTCGTCGTACTCCAGTTCCAGACGACCCTGTTTGCCATCCCACTTCGGGTTGCCTCGGACTTCGAGGCGGAGTCGTTCGTGGTATCCGAGTCCGTATTCGTCTTTCAGTTCTTGTCCGACAGGGATTTCGAGACGGCTACGTTTGTCCCACTCAATCGTGTACTGGTTGCATCGGATGTAGGTGCGGAGTTCGCGTCCGTCTTCCTCGTTGCCCCAGTACGACGGTGGGTTGGCGTACTCGCCTTTCTCCTTGAGGGCGAAGAACGACCGCCACGCTTCGCTGTTCTTGCGCGTGACCTGTTGGACAGTCGCGCTTCCGACGACACCGTTGTACTGTCCACGGTACTCGGAGGTGTCCCATACGTCGCCGTCACCGAAGTAGTTCTGACGACGTTCGTAGGTCAGTTCGTTCCACAGGGAGGCAGAGGCGTCGAGTAGCCGTAGAAGACACTCTTTGTCGTTCTCGATCTGTGGAACCACCTCGAAGGTGTTGACGCGCTTCATTCGTCGCCACCTTCCTGTTCAGCGATGTACTGTTCAACAGCGCCCTTTGAGGCACTACCCGCCGTACCGACGTAGTACGAACGAGTCCACTTCACGCGGTCGTCGTAGCGTTGGTTGTACTTGCGGGCGGAGATACCCTTGACCCAGTTGACGATGAGTGACGGGGCGTTCTTGGGTGGACTCCCGATGAACAGGTGTACGTGGTCGGGCATGACCTCGCACTCGGCTAGTTCGAGGCCTTTGTCCTCACAGATTTCCGCGAAGATGGTTTCGAGACGTTCCTTCGTCTTCCCCGTCAGGTGCGAACGCCGATACTGAGCGGAACCCTGTTCCGCGAGGTCAGCGGGACCTTTGGTCCCGCCCGATTTCGGCACGAACACTATGTGGTAGTAGAGTTCGTATTTCGCGTGACGGGTACTCTTTACCATCTATGCATACTGTCACGGTCGGACGGGTTAAAGATTGCGTTGGAACCCCATCTAGACCATCGACGGCGGTTGAATACTATTGGTCGGCTTCATCCCCGTCCTCGAAAAGCGGAGCTTTTCGGTTGCAGCGAGAGCTTCGCTCTCGCCATGCCCCTGAAGGGCGAGGCTTTCGCCTCGAATTTTCCGTAAACCCACCGAGCCGTTTCGCTACTCCACGCGCTGGACGTAGCTCACCTGCTTCTCGACGAAATCGTTGTCCTCGTAGAACCGCCGTGCATCCTCGTTGTGCCACTCACACGAGACCGTCACGTAGTCCGCTCCCCGTTGGCGAGCGATGGCTTTCACGCGGTCGATGGCCTCGCTGCCGTACCCCTCGCTCCGGTGGCCCTCCTCGACGTACAGGTCGACGAGACGGACGTAGCTGTCGTGGGTTCGCGAGGGATGTTCGCCGTCGCGCAAAAGGAGAAAGCCCACTTCGGTGGCGTCGGCGACGAGCAGGAAGAGCGTGGCCGATTCGTCGTCGAAGATGGACTCGAAGCCGGACTCGGCGTCGGCAGGCCCGTCGTGGGCCAACTCGTTCAGCTCAGAGTACGGTTCCATCTCCTCGGCCAGTCGGTACCAGTACTCGGCGAGCGTCTCGATGTCGGCTTCGGTCGCCTCGACGAGTTCCATACCGGTCTCATTCGTGGGGTGGCCTTCGTTCTTGCCCCAGCTTGTCACATCCTGCCACACGCCCGTTGGACCGAAGGCATACGGCGGGGGCCGTCGAAGCGGGCGTATGGACTTACAGACTCTCACCGAGCGCCTCGACGAGCGACTGGACACGGCGGCCTACGCCGACATAGACGCCAGCCCGAACGGGATTCAGGTCGGTCCCGAGATGGGCGACATCGAGCACGTCGCGGTCGCCGTCGACGCCGCCGAAGCGACGGTCGAGGCGGCTGTCGACGCCGGTGCGGACATGCTCCTGACACACCACGGTATCGTCTGGGGCGGGATGGAACGCCTCACCGGCACGCACTACCGACGGATGGCCCCGCTGGTCGAACACGAGATTCCACTGTACGTCTCCCATCTCCCGCTGGACGGCCAGCAAGAACTGGGCAACGCCGCGGGCCTTGCGGACGTGCTCGGTCTCGACGACCGCAACCCGTTCGGCGAGGTCGGGCCGGAGTACATCGGCCAGCGCGGCCGTGTCCCCGACGGGTACACCGCCGACGAACTGCAGACATTGCTGGCCGACGAACTCGATACTGCCGGCCAGCCCGTGCAGACGCTCGACTTCGGCCCAGACCGGATCGAGGACATCGCCATCGTCACCGGCAGCGGCGTCGACTGGATCGACGAAGCCGTCACGAAAGACGTCGACGCGCTCGTCACGGGTGAGGGGAAACAGAAAGCCTACCACGAGGCCCGCGAGGCCGGACTGACGGTCGTACTGGCGGGCCACTACGCGACCGAAACCTTCGGCGTCCGGGCGCTGGCTGACCTGCTCGAAGAGTGGGGACTGGCGACGACGTACGTCGACCACCCGACCGGGCTGTAGCCACCGTTCTAAGGCGAGTAACCACACGCTTCAAGCCACTCCCGCGTCCAGTGTGCCTCGATGGACGCGCCGGTGACTTTCGATGCCATCGCCGACCACGACGACCTCGTCGAGTGGTCGCGGGCCTACTGCAAGCACGCCCGTCGCGAGTGGCTGCTGGACGTGCGTTTAGACCTCGTCGAGTGGGCGGTGTCGACGCGCGCACGTCGGCGCGCCGCCGCGGTCAAACGCCCGCTGCTGGACAACGCTACCGTCGGCGAGCCACTCGACTGGGACACCGTCCCCGGATCGGACGGCCGCCCGCTCCCCTGCACGCTGTCGCTCACGTGGGACGCTGTCTGTGAATTCACTCGCGAGGAATGGACCGCAACGCTGCGCCACGAACTGATCCACATCGAACAGTACCAACACTCCGGCACGACCGACCACGGCGCGGCCTTCGAGCGACGCGCTCGGGAGGTCGATACCGAGGTCCACTGCCGCCAGTTCGCCGACGCTCGGTGGACGTTTTCGTGTGTGGAGTGTGGAACTGTGGTGGCGCGCCGGTATCGTGACTGTCCGTTCGTCCACGAGTACGAGCAGTATCGGTCCGACTGCTGTGGGGCCGGACTGAGGAAAGAAACGGGTACGAAATGAAAACGGGTGTCACTGGTCTCGCCACAAATACCACTACTTATCCGGTTTCCTGAATCCGTGGTTGAGAAGTTGATACTACTGGTCGATGACTTTCGGGGGGGTCGAGCGAGGGCTTTAATCCTCGCGGTCGTGTCTGCTATCATGCTTCCGTGCCTTGCTCACGGGAGCCACCGCGGGCCGGTGTTGCAGCACCGGGTCCGCGTTCTCCGAACTGTTGCAGCAGTCCGGGTGACCTCCGTACCGTATTGTTGTATTATACTCTATTAATAGTTTTCAAAGATACAATGGGCAACATCCTTCGGCTTCTCTGGTGGGTTTTATAGGCGAAACACGCCATTGACGTTGTAATGGCTGGACGGAAACCCGACGTGACTGACAACGAGATCGTCACGGTTCTACGCGATACATCTGAGCATATTCTATCTACGTACGAGGTCGCAGAACAGCTACCGATCAAGGAGAAGGCTACAATTCGGCGTCTCAAGGAGCTTCGCAATGAAGGCCGTATCAACGGGAAGCAAGCCGGACGTAGCTGGGTGTGGTGGGTTTCAGAAGATAGCGACTAACTACGCACTCCCATCGAGAACTCGGTCGCCGTCAGCACATCGAGGACTCGTTTGACGGACACTTGATATAGTATCTGTTTTCGCCTACTCTTTAAATAAACATCTTGCTGGTAGACAACTCAGCTATCGTCTGAATCAGCAGATGGGAAATTGAAAAAGCTATTTTGGGATTTTAGATCCTCTATGATTTCATTCTTAGAGACACTTGCAACGAAACTTCCACCAGTGAAGTGACCTCGATCGAATACTTCTCTTAATGTCCATTCACCGGAGTCAGGTCGACCACCGTAGCCGATCGACATTCCTGCTGGGGAATGTGTGTCCTTCAATTCAGCCATCATTTCCTCTATTTCTTCAGATTGGTCTAAGTTCAGATTTAATGTTCCGATTATTCTAACAAATACTTCATCAGTCACACCACGATAAGCAAGCGAAAGCTGTAAGCTAATCTGTGTTACCCCTATCTCATCCAAGGTTTGAACAGTATCTTCTACTGTATTACCTCTCCAAGATGTCTGCTCATCCTTTGGGTCATCTGCCTGCATAAAACGAGGTGAACAAATATACGTGGCCTTGGAATCTACCTCAAGAATCTCTCCCTCTACCATGGGATTTCTACCAATATCTTTAGGTTTTGGAGTTCTCAGTGGTTGTGGTTGAGGACGAAAACTCACTATTTCATCGTCCTTCTTGATCTTGTTTGATTCTGATAACATAACTACATCATCTTCTATATTTACCTTCCCATGTACCACGATGTGAATGTCCTCGGCAAGATCTTTTCCTACATTTTTAAGAGTAAGAGCTAATCTGTCATCGTCAGTCAGTTGTATCTCGCTAATCGACAATTTCGGCTGGTACTCTAACTGCATCAAATCCTCTTGTTTCCTCATTATCTCGGACTGTTCATCTTGGATAGCACTCAAGTCACGATATACAGCGATAAGAATGAAACTAAGAAGGGTTGATGCAAAAATGCTAGTTGCAAGCAGCCGAAATCGGATTGCAATCTCGATTATATATTTTTGAAATATATAAAAAGACAATATTAGTGATGCTGCACCAACACCTCTAGTGAGGATCCAGATTACTCTCCAAGAGTCACCTTCTTGCCAGCTCTTTGGATAAATACGCTCCTCAAACCAAAACATGGTACAGCTTTGTTCATTGTCAACTATCAATCTACTCCTGTAGATTGGTTCATATTCAAAGCCGTACACACAGTGATATTATCAACCCCATACATCAACAATCGGCGGATCCTTTTCTCGATCTACTATCGGCACGTCGTCACTGTCGTCGGTGCAGTCCTCGACGGCTTCGAGGTCCTGCTGACCGTCGCCCAGCTCGTCGCTGGGGAGGTTCCAGTACGCATACGCACCGATGTAGTCGACGACACAGCGGAACGTGGCTTCCTCAGGCAGCGTCGAACGCACCTGTGGCTGTTCCACGTCCGAGATCGCCCGTTCTACGGCGGCTTCGAGATCGTCGAGGTCGTCCCACTGCCGACGCGCGAGGTCGTCGCGGATCTGGCTCTCGCTCGCAGCCTGTACTGAATCGAGCGAACACCAGCGGACGGCTTCACGTACGTCGGGGTCCTGCGTGTGGTCGTTCGGGTCGATCCCTTCCGTGATCGACTCCGAGCAGGACCAGAACCGTCGGTTCGTCGCCCAGTACAGCGCGAGTTTCCACGTCGCCGCTTTGTCGGCGTACGACTCCCGGTCGTCGTCGGACGCCTCGAAGGACTCCGTGGCGTCGAGCAGCGAGCCGAACGTCGCGCTCAGGTACTTCCCGAGGTACGCGCCGGCCGTCGATTCCATCTCGTGGCCGTCGTCGCCGAACTCGATCAACTCGTGCGACCGGGTACGCTCACGTACCCAGTCTTCGCCGTGATCGTGGTCGCCGAAGCGGTACCAGTCGACGAAGCCCTCGTTGCTCTGGAACTCCGGTTCCAAGTCGTCGAGGTCGTCGCGGTACGTCAGCGGGTACACGTCGACGATCTCGCCCTGTCCATAGTCGGCCCACTTCGCGGCGATCTCCGGCTTGTCGCACAGCCACGGCAGGCCATCGGATACTCGCTCTGGTACGTCGAAAAACAGCACGTGCAGATGAGGATAGCCCTTCTCGGTGAACTCCAACGCCTTGATGTAGTCCGGTCGCTCTCGCGGTCGCCCGGTCACGTCATCGTCGAGGTCGGGCCGCCAGCCGGGGACAGCGGGGTCGCGGGTGTCGTCTTTCGTCGACGGGTCGGAGTCGAAATACGACAGCAACCGATTGAAGTTCTCGTTGATCGTGTCGATCCCGTCGAGCAGGGACGCTTGGCGCTTCGGGTCAGTCGTCAGCGTCACCAGCACGGCGTTGTCGGCGGTCTCGTATCCATATTCCAGTGCATCGTTGAAACGCGCGAACTGCTTCGAGACGCGGCCCTGGTCGTTGAAGCGGGTCTTGTAGTCCTTCGTCATCCGCCGGTTTGTCTCGCCGCCGGTACGACCCACGAAGTGAACGTCGAACAGCAGGCGGTAGTCTTTGATCCTGTTGAGGTAGGATGTAAAACCGTCCTTCAGCAACTCCCGCAGGTCATCGTCTACAGAATCGACGCGAGAGAGGTAGTTACGCAGAAATTCGCGGTCGTACGTCAGGCCCTCTGTCTGTGCTGTTTGAGTAATGCCTTCTGTAATCAAGTCAAGAAGCCGCAGGGTGGGTGTCACCATCAGAACGCCTGACGACTCGGTTTTGCGCACGTACGGGTCATCAGGGGCTACGAGGTCGTCGACGAACCGATACGCGAACTGGTAGTCGGGATCGGAGCCGTCGACGCGCTCGCACGCCTCTGGCGACACTCCTTTCACCGCATACGAAACGACGTGAGACAACGGCGTACCCTCTGGCTTGGCGGCTATGAACTTCGCAATGCGTACGCGGTCTTCGTCGCGTTGGGTCAGCGTCCCGTCGAGCAGCTGGCCGTGGCCGAGGAGATCGCGCTCTTCGAGGAGGTCTGCCAGTGCGGGAGTGTTACATCTGTCCGCGAGGTCGAGACCGCCGAGATGGCCCGGAGGCTCGACCCGGCTTTTCATCTGTTCGACCCCGTGGCAGTAGAAACAGCGTTGGTCGGACAGACGAACGCGATAACGATCCCCCTCCCCCTGCGGGGTCGGGGTAGACGCTCGGGCTTCCGGGTCGACCCGCGAGGGGTCGCTGCCGGCTGGTCGAGCAGGTGCGGGCCACGATTGGCGCTCGTGGCCCGGTCCGGGCTGCTCGCTTCGCTGCGCTGCCGGGCGGACCAGCTCTCCCGCGCCCTCGCTTTCGGTGGTCGGTGGCGGCTGGCACGGACCTGTAGCTGGTGGGTCGAGTCGACCCCCGTGAAGGGGGCCGACTCTCCCTGTACGCCCTGGTCCGGGGTCGGGCCGTCGCCACTCGACTGGCTGGGCCGGTGGGTGGGGCGGCTATCGCTGGCGGTTCGTTCGCTGTCCGTCCTCCCGTGCATCGTCGGACAGCGGAGTCACCGCCGCTCGTCGAGATCGTCGACGCTATGCCGGTCGAGCGTCGGCACGACGAAGCAGTGCCGACACTCTCTGGCCCGAGCGTACACCGACTCGATCCTGTTGATGCAGTTGTCCCGGCAGATGACGCAGCAGTAGGCTGTGTACTTGCTCCAGTCGGTGCGCTCATCGTCCTCTGCGTGGGGGACGTTCGGCCTGTGTTCCTCGGGAAGGTTCTCGGCCGTCGCACCGCGTCGTGACGCCGGCTTCGGGCCGTCCCGTTCCTCTACCGTCTCGTCGGCTTCAGCGGACCGCTCAGCGTCACTCATCGGCACCACCTCGGTCGAGGTCGTCGACGAGCTGGCTCGCCGGAACGAACGCGCAGGGTGGATACGGCCACCGCTGGCGACGGAGAATTTCGACGATGAAACGGAGCTTCTTGACAGCCTCCGTAGGGGTCTGTCTGCTATTTAAAGAGCGACTTAGTTCCAGACGTACTGTTTCAGGAACTTGGACGCTCGCACAGCTCAGACTACTACGATGGGCATCTGTGAAAACGGAAAGTGGGACCGCCGAGATTCGAACTCAGGTCCTACCGACCCCATCGGCAGAGGATACCGCTACCCCACGGTCCCGCATTCAGGGAGAGGAGGGTCCCCTAATTAAGGGCTACGCTTCGGAGTCGGGAGTGACGTTGTGATCCTCAGACCAGCACGCGTTCCAGTTCTACGACGACCCCGCTGTCGGCGTCGGGATCGCCCACCAGCCGGCCCAGACACACCGCAGCGCCGTCGGGCGTGATACAGCACACGTCGCCACCTTGTTCGGTGTCGGTCTCGATCACGCCGGGGGCGTAGACGGGCGCGCCGGTGGCGACTTCTTGGGCGGCGCTGGGTGCGATCGTCACGGTCGGGTAGCCACCGAGGGCGCGCTCGGCGGGGTCGACGACCGCCCGGAGCGGGGCGTCGTCATCGTGGTCGGCCCACGCGGCGAGTGCGTCGACGAGGTCCTCCATCGTCACGAGATCGCCGTCGTCGAAGTCGCCGGTCATCGTCCGGCGCAGTTCGCCCATGTGTGCGCCCGTCCCAAGCGCGAGGCCGATGTCGTGACAGAGTTTGCGGATGTAGGTACCAGAGTCACAGCGCACGCGCAGGAGTGCGCGCCGGTCCTGTCGCTCCAGTACGTCGAGGTCGTGGATCGTGCGGGCGCGCAGGCGGCGGGCGACGGCGCTCTTGCGCGGCGGTTTCTGGTAGATATCGCCTTCGAACGCCGCGACGACGGTCTCGAAGTCCGGTGGTGCGTGGTCGTGGAGTTCGAGGATGGTGACGTACTCCTTGACGGCATCGTCGAAGACCCGAGCAGCGCGGGCGGCGTCACCGAGCAGGATTGGGAGACAGCCGGTCACCTTCGGGTCGAGGGTGCCGCCGTGGGCGACCCGGCCGAGTTCGCGGTCGACGCCGGCCCGGGAGAAGGCATCGTCGACGGCGTCGCGGACCCAGCCCGCGACCTGGTGGGCCGACGGGCCGGGCGGTTTGTCGAGGTTGACGACGCCGAAGGGAAGCAGGTCGGCCGGTGCGCGTTGCTCGGGTGGGCCACGCAGCATCTTAGAACTCGTAGGCGACGCCGGCGGTTGGGGCTTTCCCCTCGTCGCCGTCGGGGTCGTAGGCGTCGACGGCGCTGGTGATCAGATCGAGGACGCCGGCTTCGTCCCAGCGGGCGGTGTTGACCGCCAGATCGTAGATCGAGCGGTCCTCGATGTCGATGCCGTAGTACTCGCGATAACGCAGCGCTTCGCTCTCGGCGCGGGCTTGCGTCTCCTCGCGTGCCTCGGCGACGGCCTTGTCCTCGCGGTCGGCGATCCGGGTGGCACGCACGTCCAGTGGCGCGTCGAGCCAGAGTTTGAGGTCGGCGTAGTCGCCGGCCATCCAGCCGGCGAGCCGTGATTCGAGGACGAGGTCGTCCTCGTCACGCGCCGTCGAACGCAGGCGGCGGTCGAGATCGCGGTCGATCTGGTCGTCGGTCTCTGCGAGCTGGTTCAGTTCGACCAGCGATACGTCGCGTTCTTCGGCCAGCGAGCGGAAGATGTCGCCGCCGCTGACGTGGTCGTATCCGAGCGCGTCGGCGAGGCTCTGGGCAAGTGTGCTCTTGCCGCTGCCGGCCGGGCCGGAGACGGTGATCAACATGTCTCAACTGGTGAGGGCGTGAATAAAGAGGTTGTCTGTTTCCGGCCGGCCAGAGACCGGTCCGTCCGGTCTATCCGGTCGGGGACGTCTGGACGTTCAGCGCTTTCCGCAGGAGCTGGCTGAAGCCAAGCGAACACAGGAAGTACCAGACGATCCAGGCCGGCATCGGTCCGATGCCGCCGGCCTGCCAGTCACTGACCGGTCCCGTAAGCGGCATGACCATCACGGTCTCGGCGGCCTCGATGTGGCCGTCGCGGATCATCCAGTACATCCAGAGGAAGGCGGGGATGGTCAGGAGCATGATCCAGACCATCGGCCGGAACTGGGCCTTGAACATGCCGAGCTGGTCGCCCATGGCCTCCATCTGCTCTTGCTGGATGCGTTCGAGTGCTTCGTCGTCGCCACGTTCCTTGGCGGCCTCGCGGCGTTCTTGCAGGTCCTGCATCTTCGCCTGTGCTTGCCCCATCACTTCCGAGTCCATCAGATTGTCCTGCAGGAGCGTCGACCACAGGCCAGTGAGGATCGCCAGCACGAGGATGACGATGTAAAACGGCAGGATGTCGTTGAGCGGGCCGAGGACGATATCGAGGGTCGAGCCGACGACGTTTCGAACGTCCTGCTGTGCGTAGCCGACGAAGAAGACGAGCGTGACGAGGGCTGCTCCCTTGTCGTAGCTCGTCCAGTTGATCTCTGCGCCGTCGTCATCGTCGTCGCTGGCGGTGCTGGCGCTGGCGACGGCGTCTGGATCGGTCTCGTCGAGCGCGTCGCGGACGCCGTCGGGGTCGTCGAGGACGAACGCGCCGTCGGCGTCGACGAGCAGCCCCTTCTCGATGAGACGACCCCACTGGCCGCTCGTGAGGTCGTCGCTCACGTCGGCCCACGAGATAGTCCCCTGCTCCTCGGCGACGGCGAGGACGGTCGCGAGTGCATCGGTCATGTCCTCGCCTTCGCTGGCGAGTGACTCTACCTTCTGCGCTGTGCGTGCCATTCTTGTTGTAGTGTAGCGCCGCGAGGCCTTATGAACGTTTTACTCGACGCGCGCCTCGATGGCGTCCTCGATCTCGGCCCAGACCTCGTCGGGCGTCTGCTCGCCGTCGATGGTGACGAACGCATTGTCGTCTTCGTAGTGGTCGATGACTGGCTGGGTGTTCTCGTCGAACACGTCCAGACGGTTGCGCACGGACTCCTCGTTGTCGTCGTCGCGCTGGATCAGGTCGCCGCCACACTCGTCGCAGACGCCCGATTCCTCGGGCGGGCTGAACTCGACGTGGTAGTTCGCGCCACACTCGTCACAGACCCGGCGGCCGGTGAGCCGGTCGACGAGTTCTTCCCGTGCGACCGAAAGCGAGAGGATCACGTCGAGGTCGGTCATGTCTTCGAGTTCTTCTGCCTGGTCGAGGTTACGCGGGTAGCCGTCCAGCACGAACCCGTCGGCCTGTGAGAGCGCTTCGTCGACGATGGCGTTGACGACCTTGTCGGGGACGAGGTCGCCCGCGTCCATGTACGCACCTGGCGTGTCGTACTCGGTGTCCATGTCGGAGATGTCCATCTCCTTGTTGCCCCGGAGCGCATCGCCGGTCGTGACGTGTTCGACGCCGAACTCGTCGGCGATGTTACTCGACTGTGTGCCCTTCCCTGCACCCGGCGGGCCCAGAATCAGGATTCGTGGTGCTGCCATACCCGCCGATTCTGGGGGGTCGAATAAATGATTGTCCAAAGCGTTCTCCCAACCCAGAAGTGGGAGGCGCGAGACCCGCCCGTATGGACGACCGAGTCCGCTCGACGGTGACGACGTACGAGTCGGTGGCCGACCGGTACGCCGAGTGCCACGGCGACCGCGAGAAAGTCGCCGATGTCGTCGCCCGTTTTCTGGACGCGCTCGACGCCGATGAACCGGAACGTCAGCAATCGGCGGATGGCGAAGCCGGGACTCGGGTCCTCGACGTGGGCTGTGGTCCGGGCTGGGAGACGGCCACGTTCGCAGCGCGCGGGTTCGAAGCCGTCGGACTGGACCTCACTCCCGACTTCCTCGCTGCGGCCAGCGAGCGCGCGCCCGAGTCGGCGTTCTTGCGGGCTGACATGCGATTGCTTCCGCTTGCCGACGATCAGTTCGACGGACTCTGGGCCTGCGCCTCCGTGCTGCACGTCCCGCGTGCGGATGTCCCATCGACTCTCGCGGGATTCCGGCGTGTGCTCACCGACGGTGGGCTGCTGGGACTGACGATGAAACGTGCGAACGTGGACAGCACGAACGACTCACCGTACGAGAACGACGACAGACACTTCGAACGCTACGAACCGGACGAACTGTGTGTGCTCCTCACCGACGCCGGGTTCGCTGTGACGGACGTGATCACGTCCGAGCGATGGGTCTTTCTCACTGCTCGTGCGTGACCGACGGCTGGCGTGACCTCACTCCGTCAGTGGCAGGACGATTCCGAAGACGAAGGGCGACAGCAGTGCGATCAAAACGCCGAGAATCTCCGCGTCGAGCAGGAGCGTCTCTTCCCAGCCCGGAAGCTGGCCGAAGTATGCGTGTGCCACGAGTTCGAGGGCTGCAGCCAGCGCGAACAACCCCGCGCCAAACAGGAACGATCGTTTCGTCCACGTCGCGTAGTCGATGCCGCGATGAGATGCCATACACCGTCGGTGACGGTCCGTCGACAAAAACGCACCTGATCGCAGAGCGTGTGCGAGACCCTGTCAGTCGCGAGGGCAGTGGTCGAAAGTACTATCCCCGGCCATGTGTAGGGAGGGATATGAGCACTCCACCGGGGGAGTACTACACTGACGAACGGTGGCAAAACTGGATCGACCGCCTCGACGAGGAGGAGATCGACCCCGAGAACGAAGATTCCGCGCGCCTGCTGTTGAATCTGCAGGACGATGCAGCGATCGCTGTCGCGAAGATCATCACCGATTACGATGACGAGCTGCTCGATCGCGAGCCCGCGCTCGAGGAACTCGCGGACATCCGCGAGATCGTCCTCGCGGAGGTCGACCTCGACGACGAGGAGAAACTGATGCTGATCGACGGCGTCCAGACCTCGCTGGTCTGTGTCTTCTACGCGGCAGAGGAGTACGTCGCCGAAGGGCCGGCAGCGGAAGGGGCCGTCGTCGACTACATCGAGGCGGCGGCCGAGGCCGAGGCCGAGGAAGACCTCGATGCGGCACTGGGCTACTGCGTGCAGGCAGGAACGCTAATCATCGACGGCGAGGAACTCGACGTCGATACGGCGGCCGATCTGGAGTACGGACTGGTATCGGAGTGGGTCAACGGACTCGACAGTCTCCAGACGGCGATGAGCGACCCCGAGGTCGTCGAGGAAGACGAGGACGACGCCGAGTAGTCGTTATCGTTTGGCTCATTCTTGCGGATAGCTTTTTCACTGGGTACTGGCAAGGACAATCAATGCGACTCCGGGACGACGAGCGCGCCCAGTCGGTGCAGATCGGAGCGGTGTTGCTGTTTGCCGTCCTCGTCGTCGCGTTTTCGAGCTATCAGGCGTTCGTCGTCCCGAATCAGAACAGCGCCGTGGAGTTCAATCACAATCAGGAGGTCCGCGACCAGATGCAGGACCTGCGCAACGAACTGGTTTCGGTCCACGGCGAGGTCTCGACCCGGTCGGTGACCCTGACGCTCGGAACGCGGTATCCCGGCCGTCTCGTGGCCGTCAATCCCGGGCCCCCGTCGGGAACGATCAGAACTGTCGCCACCGACCGCATGGCGGTCAACTTCTCGGTCGCGAACGCCACCGCGACCGGTGAGACCGGCGACTTCTGGAACGGGAGCGAACGGGCGTACAACACCGGGACCGTCGCCTACCAGCCCAACTACAACGTCTACGGTTCGGCCCCGCTGACGGTGTACGAGAACTCCGTGCTGTACAATCAGTTCCGGGAATCGAACCTGACGGCGTCGGGTCAGACGCTGATCGACGACGAGCGCATCAGTCTCGTCGCGATCAACGGCTCGGTGAGTCGGACACAGACCGGATCGACCAGTCTCGACCTCCAGCCGGTGAGTACGTCGTCGACGACGGTTTCGGTGTCGAACACCTCGTCGACGGAGAACGTGACGGTGACCGTGGCGACGCGGTTGCCCGAGAGCCGATGGGGAATGCTGCTGGAAGATCAGCTCTACCCCAGCGGCCACGTCGTCGACTACGGCGTCCGGTCGATCGACGGGTCGCAGTTCGATCAGCTCTGGATCGAACTGGAATCCGACGTGAACTACCGACTCCAGATGACGAAGGTCGGCGTCGGAACGAACGTCGCCGAAGAGGGAAGCGCCTATCTGACCGACGTGGGGGGCAACGAATCGACGATTCCTGAGGAAACGACCCAGGAGCTCGTGGTCTCGGTCCGAGACCGACTCAACAATCCCGTCTCTGGCGTGACGGTCAACGCAAGTATCGAGCCAGCGACGGGGAACGGGACACTCGCAGCGACGGAGCGGACGACTGACGATAGCGGTCAGGTCACGTTCAGATACGAAGCGGCCGATATCTCTGGGACGACAAGTGAGACGTTTCGTATCAACGCGAGTCTGACTGGCACGAGCGCCGAGATCGGCGACGCACAGTTCGATTCGACCACCGCGGAGAACGTGACGCTCACTGTCAGCGTCCAGAACAGCGACAACAGTGGCCTCAGTAGTGGCGGCAGTGGTGGTCCGTACGCAGTTTCGTGGCTCGATCCCTCACAGACAGGCGTCACCTGTCCGGACGGCGCCAATGGCATCTGTACCGTCGATGCGAGCAAGGTGGCCACTGTCGACCTGACGGCGGCGACCAATCCGACTTCGGTGGGAACCATCATCGATTACTCGCTCAACGATTCGGGCGCTGGGTCGGTCGACCCGGGTGAGGGTGAGACGGACGCGGCCGGCGAGAACAGCACGACGTTCACGCTGACTCGTAACGGAGGCGTCACTGTGTTCGCGTCAGGGGCCGGGAGTGGCGATGCAATCGAACTCCTGGTGTCGAACTACGCGTCCGACCTGATGTACAACGACGACGCCGTGACCTACGACGGCGAGGACACGGACAGCGTCGCTGGCGGGGTGAACTTCTCCGTCACGAACCGTTTCGGCGAGAGCGTCACGATCACCGACGTCAGGATAGCGCCCGCAAACAGCGCTATCACGACACTCAGCGACGGCGGGTTCCCGAACGACGAACCCGTGACGAGCGAAGTGTACGTCGCTGCGGACCTGGCCGATGCCCACGTCGATTACGGCGGCGGAACCGGTATTCCGCGAACTGTCGACCTGGACATCGACGGGCAAAGCAACGACGGGAACGCACAACTCTCGGACGGCGCAACGGCGACGTTCTACCTCTACGAGTTCACTGACGGTATCTCGTCGGTCGACATGAGCGGCGAGGACGTGGAGATCACGGTTACCTACCAGCCAGCGAGCGGCGGAACCGAGACGAAGACGTTTACCATCACGCCAACCGGTGGGGGTGGCGGAGGCGGTAGTTCCGCGCCGTCGGCGAGCATAACAAGCGCGACCTACAGCGCCGGGTTCTCGCCGCCGAGCGACCGGTACGATGTCACCGTCGATGTCTCAGACGCGGACGGCGACCTCGACCGCGTCGAGTACGAACTTGCCGATTCGTCGGGCACGGTTGTCGACACGGCGACGGACAACGGTGTGAGCGGATCCAGCGACACCTCGACCGAGCAACTGATCGCACAGACCAACGAGCGCGATAGCTCGTATACCATCACGGTGACCGTCTACGACTCCGCATCGACCCCTAACACGGGGAGCGACCAGACCGTCGTCCCGGGTAGCGGCTGACCGGCCGATCGGTGTCTCCCCGAATTCCCGACCGGAATTTGGATCGGGATGTCACTGACTGTCAGCAGTACCCGTACTACTGCACTGACTCCCGTCTCACGGCACCAGTCATATCGACAGTTCCGGGGGAGGACTGGCAGCTCGGGTCCGAGTCACCGCAATCGATTTTGCAATCACGCCGACTATTGGCCGCCTCCAGCTCTGAAGTCGTACGCTACCATTCAAGACCAGTCATCACCCGGCGATGAGAGCATGCGCTCATGTCGCGCCCAGTCCCAGGTCATCGGGGTCGTCCTGTTGATTGCCTCGTCGTTCTCCCCGTGGGCGCTTTTCCCGCGCTGATCGAGACGAGCGGGACGACGCTCGGACGGACCGGTATCGCTGGTACCACGAGCTACGGTGTCGACGGAACTGGCGGGCACGTCGTCGTCTCCGACGACGATCAGATGTTCATCGTCAGTTACCATGACTACCGTGAGAGAGATACATCCTGATCGACAACGCCCCGTTCGAGCCAGAACCCACGCTCCGGGTCCTGAGCGCTGGTTCGTTTTCCGATGTGACGGTCCCACGCAACCGGGGGGACACTCACGACCGGGAGGAAGGCGTTCGTTCACGACGTGCCGTCGGACGATCTGACGCTGCGTAACGTCAGTGCAATGCGATCGTCGGTCAACTTTACCTTGTGAGGTGAGTATACGCACTTCGACGATCGTCGAACTAATAGTCGACAGTCTCTTATACAGCGCCACTGACCTTTCGCTCATGACGGCTGTTGGCATCGATGCGATGGAGATTCGGACAGGGAAGTTACAGCTTGATCTCGCGGAGACGTTCGCGCCGGCACAGGACGAGGACCCCGGAAAGTACACGAAGGGGCTGGGTCTCAACGTCTCGTCGTTCCCGGACGTGTACGAGGACATCGTGACGATGGCGGCCAACGCTGCCCATCGGCTGATGGAGCGCAAGGGGCTGACTCCCGAGGATATCGGTCGTATCGACGTTGCCACTGAATCTGCCTTCGACAACTCCAAGCCGGTGTCGACCTACGTCGCTGGCTGTCTCGAACAGGTGTACGACGAGGACTTCCATCACGCCAACAAAGGCGAGCGGAAGTTCGCCTGTATCGCCGGCACCCAGAGCCTCGACGACGCCTACAACTGGATTCGCGCCGGCCGGAATCGTGGTCGGGCGGCACTGGTCATCGCGACCGACACTGCACTGTACGCTCGTGACGACCCCGGCGAGGCAACCCAGGGAGCGGGTGCGGTGGCGATGCTCGTCGACGAGGACCCCGACCTCGTCGAACTCTCGGCCGAACAGGGCTTTGGGAGCGCCGACGAAACCGACTTCCTCAAACCGAATCAGCAGTTCCCTTCCGTCGACGGGAAGCGCTCGATGAAAGTGTATCTCGCACGCGTTCGCGAGGCACTCGAAGACTTCGAGTCCGCCGTCGGTGGCGTCCACCCCGACGACTACGAACTGATCCCCTTCCACACGCCGTTCCCCGGCATGGTCCGCAAGGCCGCTGCACTGGGCTATCGTCACATCCTCCGCGACACCGACGTGGAACTGGATCTGGCCGACGAGATCGGCCGCCAACCCCGCCGCGAGGAGTTCAAGAGTCAAGAGCAGTACTTCGATGCTGTCACCGAGTACACCGACGCCCTGACCGAGACCGAACGCTATCAGGCCTGGTACGCGGACACCATCGAGCCGACACTGGAAATTGCCCGCGAGGTCGGCAACTGGTACACCGGCTCCGTCCACGTCGCCCGCGTCGCCGGGCTGAAACACGCGCTCGAACACGACCGCGACCTGAGCGGTGCGAAGCTACTCGTCGCCTCCTACGGCTCTGGTGCGCAGGCTGAGGTCCACGCCGAGACCATCGTCGACGGCTGGGAAGCCGAGATCGACGCACTCGACATCGACGAGCAACTGGAGCAGCGCTACGACATCTCCTTCGCGGAGTACGAGCGCATCCACGACGTGCACAACCACGACACCGACGACTACGCCGAAGTCGAGGAACTCACGACCCCGAGCGAGGAGTTCGTCTTCGACGGCTGGGGTCGGATGGGCGAGCGGAAGTACCGGTACGTGCGCTAGGATCGGCTCCGGATCGCTCGCTGCGCTCTCGATCCGCTTTTTCGCCACCGTCAGAGCAAGCGCTGACGAGCCTCACTTCGCTGCGCTCAGTGAGACCACGTTTTTGCGGAAGTGGTGGCGAACGGAGTGAGCTACCCGACGAGCAAAAAGGTGGGTAGCGGGTCGGATGGGCGAGCGGGAATATCGATACGTGCGGTCGTCCGACAGACGGAGCGACGATTAAGTGCCGCCACTCGGACAGAAAGGGCGGGACCTTTTGTGCGTCGTCTCACACGAGTAGACGATGCCCTCCACGAGACGACAGTTTTTGGGCGCGTCAGGAATCGCGCTCGCCGGGGTGGTCGGGATGGCTGTCAGCCGAGACACGAACGCGACCACCGACCGCTTCAGGCACGACTGGCCGATGCGTCGCCACGACCCTGCCGGGACCGGACACGAACCGAACGTGTCGGGACCGACAGACGACGTGACGATCTCCTGGGAACACGAGGCACCGTCGTGGTTCCAGGGGACGACCGCGCCGATCCGAGTCGGAGAGACGATCTACGCGGCCGGGAACGGACTCCTCGCGCTCGACGCCGAGACGGGAGCGCGACAGTTCGCACACCGAGGGCCGTATCAGTCGAGTCCGGCACGGGTCGACGCTTCGATCTACGAGACGGACACGCTCGCCGTAACTGCTCCATCGGGTGTCTTCGGACTGAACAGCGGCGGCGGTCTCGACCTGCCGCTGTCGAATCGGTCGCTCGGACTCGAACGCTGGCGAGGTCCAGCGGCCGGTCCCTCTGGGTTCTTTGGCCCAAACGAAGCGGTCGCACCAGTCGTCGCCGACGGGCGGATATACGTCCCCATCCCGGGGACGAACGCCCTCGCGGCAGTCGACCCGAACGACGGCGATGTCGAGTGGCGCGTAACCAATCACGAGGGCGACAGTCTGAGTACGCCGTACGGCCGCCCGGCCGTGCGCGACGGGCTCGTCTTCGTGACGAACTGGCCCAACCAAGCGACCGCCTTTCGCGCCGGGACCGGTGAGCAACACTGGCACCGTGAACTCGACGACCAGTTGCTCCTCCCCCCAGTCGCGACCGAGGCGGGCGTCGTCGTCACCTCTCGTGAATCGGCGTGGTTACTCGACGCCGACGACGGGACGACCCTGTGGCAGCGGTGGATCGACGGGAACGTCACCGACAGCGTGCCAGCAGTCGCAGACGGGACCGTCTTCCTCGCCGACGAACAGGGGACACTCCACGCGCTCGACCTCGCGACGGGTGAGACACGGTGGACGACGCCGTTCGACGGCAAGACGGCCCCGGTCGTGGCCGGCGGGACCGTCTACGCGGTCCGGTCAGCGTTCTCGCTCGTCGCCATCGATGCCGCATCGGGCGACCGACTGTTCGAGTACCGGCCATCTCAGGTCCCGCTGTCGGCACCGATCGTCGGCGACGGCGTCCTCTATGCCTCGAACCGACGGCGCGTGATCGCACTGGAGGAACGATGACGGGAGCGCGAGCGAGCGACGCCGATGGCGAGCAGTCGTCGTCTCCGACCGCACAGCCACCGTCCCCGTCGACGGGACTGCTCCGAACGGCCGTGGGACGACTCCGTCGCGATCCAGCGCTGCTGATCCCGTTCGCGGTCACCGGTCTCCTCACCGCGGTCGCAGATTGGATCCGCCGGTGGGATCCGGTGCCGGCGGCGGCGAACGCGGCCGAGACGACGGTGTCGCTCCGATATACGATCTTTCCCAGCGGCGTCCCCGATACAGTCAGACACATCGACGCGCTCGTCGCCCTCCGAACCCCGTATCTAGTGGGCGCTGTGGTGCTCGAAGCCACAGTCGTGCTCGCGGTCGCGCTGGTCGGGTGGATGACGATTACGCGCGCGCTCGGCGACCCACGTCGTCGCGACGGACTGGCACGCTATCTCGGGGCCGTCGCCGTCTTCAACTACGGTCCGCAGTTGTTTGGGTCGTCGACCGTCGACATCGATAGCCTACCGCTTGCGGTGCTTCTGTTCGTCGTCTTTTCGTTCGTCCTCGTGTCGTTGTTCGCAGTGCCGGGCTATCTGGCGATCGGTCACCCATTCGTGACGGCGATTCGTGAAAGTGTCCGGGCCGCTCGTGGCAGCCGCTGGCGGCTGTTCGGACTCGTGCTGGTGTTCGGTCTGGGGTCGTGGGGTCTCGCGACGGCACCCGCTCCGGTCGGAAGCGCCCTGACGACGGCTGTCGTCGCACCGGTCCACGCCGTCGTCCTCGCCGTCGTCGTCGATCAGGAGAGGAGCCAGTCGACGCTCGACGCACAGGTCGAGTAGCCACCAGTTCCGCCGTCTTTGAACGTGATGCCGTGTTCTTGCTCACGCTCGGTGCAGGTCTTGACTTCCGTGTACACGTGTCGCTCGTCGTCACCGAGGTCTTCGGCGATGTACACGGTCACGTTGCCCGGTGTCCAGCCATCGATGGTCGCCGTCCGCGTGTCACCGGGTTCGACGGTGAACTGCTGGGTCGGAACGCCCTCGTCGGCGAGCGTCACGTTCCGGAAATCGCCCGGCCAGACGAGCTGTGAGAGCGTCGCGAGTCGCCGCTCGCCGTCGTCAGCCGTCACAGCGAAGTTCAATAGCATCGCCGTCTGGGATCCCTCGACGGTGTAGCTGGTGACTCGATACGTCGTGTCGTCTTCGTTCGTCACCGAGAGCGTCGGTGGCGACGTGAGTAGCTCACTGCCAGCGACGGAGAGGGCACTGAGGAGGACGAGAACGGTGAGGAGGGCCGTCGTTCGTCTGGAGACCATATCCCACGCTACTACGTGCCCGATACAATAACGACCCGGTCCTCGAACGCGTGCCCGTCGACACCACTTTGCCCATGCCTGCTGTCCACTCGACCGTGCACGACTACCACGCCCACACGAACTACTCCGACGGCCGGTACATGTTTCACATGGTGCGGGCCGCAGAGGCGGCGGGATTAGACGGGATCGGATTCACCGACCACTGTACCGTCACCGAGCGTGACCACCGCCACGAGGACCGGGCGCGCTACGCGTTCAATCTGGACGTGACCTACGAGCGGCGACGGCATGGGATCGAGTCGCTCCGCGAGGAGAGTGACGTGGCGGTCTACGACGGCGTCGAGATGGACTACGACCCGCGTGACGAGGCAGCCATCGCCGACTTCCTCGCCGAGGCGGACTTCGACTACGTGATCGGGAGCGTCCACGAACTCGACGATCGAAACGTCCAGATACCGTCGAACTACGCCGACAGGTCCGGCACCGAACTGGATCGGCTCGTCGACGAGTATTTCGACCGGCTCGTCCAGTTGATCGAGTCCGAACTGTTCGACGTGGCCGCCCACCCCGATCTGATCGAGCGGACACCCCCACTGGCCGGTCGAGCGACCGAGGCACAGTATCGCCGTGTCGCCGAGGCCTTGGCCGACTCGCGGACGATCCCCGAGATCAACGCCGGCCGGGCGCTGACCGACCTCGACCTCGTCCACCCGACCGACCCGTTTCTGGACGTGCTCTCCGAGTACGACGTTCCGTTCACGGTCGGCTCGGACTCGCACACGCCTGAGGAAATCGAGGCGAGAACGCCGTTTCTGTCCGAGTTCTTCGACAGGCGGGACATCGAGCGAGTCGCACCGCCAGCGCTTCGGTAGCCGCGTCGACAGAGAGTGTCTGAGACGGTTTCACACGAATCGATGCTGCCGCTCGATGGCTCGTAAAGTAGAGAGTCGCTGAGGGCTGAACGCCCTCGTCCCGTTCGTCCGCCAGCACCCCACAGCACCGCAACCACACGCCTCCCCAACAGATTCGCTCTCTACGATCGCTCATCCCTCACACAGTGTGGTCGCTCGCCGTCGCGAGCGACAGCGTGCGCCACCACAGTTTGGTCAGTCGCCCGGTTCACCGAGCGCTTCGCGCTCGTGAGCAGACCCAGCGAGCGAACCCGATGCGCAAAAAGATGGTCAGGGCAGGTCTCGGAGACCCGCCAGCATCTCGTCGAGGTCCGCGTCGGCGACCGCAAGCGAGAAGCCGTCGATGCGAGCCAGATCGGTCGCACGGTCCCACAGGGCGGTCTCGTCGAGTCCGTGGAGCACGACGGCGTTGGGCGTCGGCGTGACGACCCGGAGCGCGACCAGCGGCGACTCGCCACGGGTCACGTCGGTAAACACCAAGGCCCGGTTGGTCGACTGGCCGTAGAGCTGATAGAACTCGTCGGACGAGAGGCGCGTGATCGCCGCGATGGAGTTGATGACGGTGTGGCCGGCGACGGTGTCCTCCTCGCCCCGGACCAGTTCCGTCGCTCCGATGGCGTCGTAGAAACGGTCGAGCGGGACTCTGGCGGTGTATTCGCCCAGATCGTGAACCACGTCCGAGTCGAAGCCCGCCGAGAGGACGCGAGCGTGCTGGCGGATGTGTTCACCGCCGCGTGATTCGTCGATGTCGAGCAGTGCCGAGACGACCCGGCGGACGACGCCGATGCCGGGATTGTCACGCCGGCCGCTCTCGTAGTCGGAGACGACGGAGGGCGACACCGACAGGGCGTCGGCGAGACCGGTCTGGCTCACCTCGAAGTCGGTGCGCCACTTGCGAACGGTCTCGCCCGGGTCGTCGCTGAGTGCGATCTCGCCGGCCATCTTCTCGGCCAGTTCCTGCCGTGGCCCCCGTGCCATAGCTCAGTATCTGAACGGTTGCGCCCAAAAGCGTACCGGAGCCGCGATTATCGCCACAGGACGGCTGCCACCGCCCCGCCGGTGCCAAAGACGAGTGGGTAGATGAGACCGGCGAGTCCGACCGCCGGGACCAGCGTCGGACCGCCGGCCGACGTGTCGACCGTGATCGTAAACAGGAACACGCCGGCGAGCGCGAGCGGGAGGTACCCCACCGCGGTGGCGGCCCCGATCTTGAGTGCGTCACCGAGCTCGCCAACGTCCGTCATCCGGGCAGCGAACAGACCCGCCCCGAAGAGGAGAGCCGGCGGAACGACGTACAACACCGCCGAGAGCGCGTCTCCCTGTGCGATGAAGTTGACGACTTCGGTGCCCCCGACCAGTGGAACGTCGAGCGTGATCGTCGTCGTCACGCCGTGGGCGTTGTAGAACACCCAGCCGACGAGCTTCCAGGCGGATCCGTCCTTACCGACTGCCTCGATGAGTTGGTTCAGATCCGATTCCTGGATGGAAGCGCCGCTGGTGACGTACGTGAGTACGTATCCGAGCACGTACACCGCGCCGGCGCTCACGGCTGCTGTGGCCGCGCCACGAACTGTATCGCGCATACTGTCGGTTGCTGGCGGGAGGGCCGGCATAGGTCTTGCGGCCTCGCCCATCGAAATGGGCGTCTCGAAACAGTGTCCGATCGAAGATGCAGAAAGATAGCTGATCCAAAGCCATTTATATAATGATTTACCAATCGTATTCCATGCACTCGGACGACCGTGGTGGTTCCGGCGTGCGTTTTTCACGCCGTCGTATCCTCCAGACGATCGGTGGGGCTGGGACACTGGGCGTGGCTGGCTGTCTCGATTCCGGGGGGTCGTCTGCTGGGACGGCGACCGAGTCAGAAGCGGCGACGATCGCACTGTCGACCCCGGAGTCCGGTCGCTACTCGCCGATCGGCAAACACGAACGTAACGGATTCAAACTCGCGATCGACCATCTCAACAACGGCGGTGGTCTCGTCGACACGGACAAGTTCGACGCTCTGTCTGGCGACGGTGTGCTGGGCCGACCGGTCGATTCGCTGGTCTTCGATTCGGAGAGCAATGGGTCGACAGCCGAGACCAACGTCCGCCAGCGGCTCGAAAACGACGAACTCGACATGTTTACGGGTGGTGTCGCCGGCAGCGTCGTCAGGGCACACCGCGATCTCGCGGACGAGTACAGTGTGCCGTACTTCGTCGGCACCTCGACGCTCAACGAGATGACCGGTGAGAACTGTTCGCCACACGTCTATCGGGAACTGTTCAACGGTCGTACGCTCGCGCGTTCGCTGGTCCCGGCGATCGCCGCCGACCTCGACGAGACGCAGTTCTACTTCCAGATCCACACCAACACACCCGAGGGCCGCGACCTCAAGACCAGTATCAACGAATACATCGCCGGCAGCGCACTCGACTGGACGGCCAGCGGGAGCGCCGCGATCCGCTCTGGCTCGACGGACTTCGGCGCTGCGCTCGAACAGGCCGCGACCAAGAGTATCAACGTCGTCTTCCTCGATTTGTTCGGTCTCGATGCCGTCAACGCGATCCAGCAGGCCCGCGACGTGTTACCGGACGATACCGTCGTCGCCGTTCCGTTCCTCACCCAATCTGTCGCCGACTCACTGGGCGAGCGCGTCGACGGCATCTACGGCACTGTCGGCTGGCACGAGCAGCTCGACACTCCCCTGTCGACGGAGTTCAGCGACGCCTACAGGCAAGCCTACGGTGGGACCGTCAGCACGACCACACTCGTCCCGCCGGGACCGGCCCAGAACACCTACGGACAGGTACTGTTGTACGCAAGCGCCGTCGAAGCCGCCGATAGCTTCGATCCAGCGGCAGTCAGAGACACGCTCGAAGGCTTCAGATACGCGCTCGGTGCCGGTGCCGAGGAGATGCGAGCCTGTGACCATCAGGCGCTACGATCGGTCCCGGTCGTTCGTGGCAAAACTCAGACCGACGCCGTCGGCAACTACTTCGAGTTGCTTGACGGCCGTCGAAACATGGAACCGGGCTGTGATGAGGCGCCTGCGGCCGCCTGTGATCTGTAAGCGATTCGGCGACGCTGACACCGCCCCGAACGCCGTTCGTTGCTGACGAACTAGCACCGACGCGTCGATCCCTGGCGCACGACAATTGATAGTCGTCGAGCACGGACTGCCGGGAGAGATGTCTGACCCAGCGGTCATCGAGACGCTCGTGATCAAGGACGAAGAACTGCTGACGGCTCTCGAAGCGAGCGAACGGGGAACACCGACGGTCCTGCGCGCGACCGCACCGTTCAACCCCCGGATGCGCGCTCGACTGCACGTGCGACAGCATGGGGACGACGAGGACACACGACAGGTGCTGCTTCCGCCGGATCGACTCCTCGACGACCAGTGTCCCCCTCTCCCACATCCCGACGACACTGCCGACTCGCTCAGATCGACCGACGACGACTTCACGGTCGACCGCCACCACGACCACCACGCCACAGCAGTCCAGTCGTGGCGCGAGACCGTCATGACGCACGTTCGTGATCGGGTCACACTCCCGGCCCTCGACGATCCGATTTCGATCGCGCTCCTCTCGGCAGACTCGACGTGATCGCAGTCATCGAAAGATCGCTTTAGCACGGTCGATAAAACGTCTCCAAACCTCTCTATCGGTCGTGAAACGTGCCGTAGGCGGTCTGTAGCGCTGTGAAATAGACTGAAACAGTCCGAAGCCTCGGCCGGTTATATGATGTTCTCGGTTGTAGCCGTGGATAGGTGTCCCCGATGTCGAGTTCGACGAACAACGACCTTCGATCGTCCCCGAGCGCCCGCCGCTCGGTAAGAACCGTTAGCAAGCACGTCGTGTCCCCGATCCGTGCTCTCTCGTTTTGGATCGCGGTGGCACTGCCCTTCCTCTATCTCCCGCTGCTCGCGATGGACCTCTCCCAACGGCCGGTGATCGGCGCGTTCCTCGCGCTCTTGCTGTGTAACGCTGTCACCCTCCTGATCGGTCACTCCCACCTGCAGGACTGAGCCGCTGGCCCACACGAGCGCTGCGATGCCCTCCCAATCCGGCAACGAGTAGTCATCGACGACTCGCAGATTCTGCGTCGAGAAGACTGCCACGGACAATATATTTAACACAGGTGACGTGCAAGTGATCGTATGGCCGCATACGGCCGGCCGTCCCTTCGGGACTTGTTCGACGAGTCGCCGACGCCACACATTGCGCACCCGCCGCGCACGCATCACCGAGACTTCTACATCGCTACCGACGGTTCCTATCGAGAGTCGTCTGGCGGTCTCGGTGTCGTCATCGAAACGCGTGACGGCGAACGCGTGGCTCGGCTCTCGATGCACAATCGCGCCCCCAACAACAACGTCGCCGAGTATCGTGCGCTGCATCTGGGTCTCGATATCCTCGCAGCGCGTGCGCCCTCGGACGCCACAGTCGGACTCCTCATCGACCACGACGACCTCGCGGCGAACGTCAACGCCGCGATGCTCGCCACAAAGAACGCCGAGTTCGACTCGACCCATCGCGTGCGGATCCCCCACGAGACCGGACTCCACTGGCGCGGGATCAGAGCGCGACTCAAGGGGTTCGAGGAGGTCAGAGCAGCACGTATCGACAGCGGCGTGAACCCGGCCCACCCGCTGGCGAACGCACCCGACCAGTACGATCACGTCAACGAGGAACCGGCGCGGTGTGTCCTCCCCGAGACGCCGAGCGTCGACGAGCAGGTCCCGCCGCCGTCCCGGTCCAACCGGGGCGGCGCGAGCGACTGACACTCGTTTACCGACGTGGTCGCAGGTCGCTCGAAGAGCTTCTTCTCGCTCTTACTCGTCCTGTGCGTCCACGACCGCCACGCCGGCCATGTTGACGATGTCTTTCACTTCGTCGCCGCGCTGGAGGACGTGGACGGGCTTGTCCATGCCGACGAGCATCGGCCCGATTGCTTCGGCACCGCCCAGTCGCTGGAGGAGTTTGTAGCCGATGTTGCCGGCTTCGAGACTCGGGAACACGAGGACGTTCGCCGGATCGTCGAGGTCGGAGAACTCGTAGGTGCCGTTCAGAATCTCCTGGACGACGGCCGTGTCGGCCTGCATCTCGCCGTCGACGGGGAAGTCGACGGTCGGGTCATCACGGAGTTGCTGTGCGGCCTGTCGTGGCTGGCGCGTGTCCTGCGTGTCGACGCTCCCGAAGTTCGAGTACGACAGCATCGCGGCCCGTGGCTCGACGTTGAACCGCCGGGCGAGGTCGGCCGTGTGGCGGGTCACTTCTGACAGCACGTCCGCGTCGGGGTCGGTGTTGACCGTCGTGTCCGCACAGAAGACGACCCGGTTGCGGAAGGTGAGCATGTAGACGCCGGCGGCGTAGTCGGCGTCCGGTGCGGTGCCGACGATCTGGAGCGGTGGGCGGAGCGCGGAGGGGTAGTGGTGGGTCAGCCCAGTCAGCATCGCGTCGGCGTCGCCCATCTCGACCATCACGCTCCCGAGGTAGTTGCCGTCGGTGACGAGTTCGTCGGCTTCACGGCGCGTGACGCCCTTGCGCTGGCGGAGTTCGTACAGCCGGTCGGCGTACTCGTCGAGTCCGCCCTCGGATGGGTCGACGATCTCGGGTTCGAAGGCCAGCCCGAGCGTGTCGGTGATCGCCGTGATGCGGTCGCGGTCGCCGAGCAAGACCGGCTCTGCGATCCCCTGCTCGACGAGCTGATAGGCCGCACGGATCATCTTCTCGTCGTCGCCTTCCGCGAGGACGACGCGCTGGGGATCGCTCTTTGCCTTGTTGAGGACGACCCGCATCATCTCGCGGGATTTGCCCAGGCGGGCTTCGAGACGCTCGACGTACTCGTCGAGATCGAGCGTCCGGCGGGCACAGCCCGACTCCATCGCGGCCTCGGCGACGGCCGGCGTCACCTCGAACAGCACCCGCGGATCGAGCGGTTTGGGGATGATGTACTCGGGGCCGAACTGGAGTGGCTGGTCGCCGTAGGCCTTGACGACGGCGTCGGGCACGTCCTGCCGGGCTAGCTGAGCGAGTGCGCGGGCCGCAGCGACCTTCATCTCCTCGTTGATCTCCGTCGCGCGCACGTCGAGCGCACCACGGAAAATAAAGGGGAACCCGAGGACGTTGTTGACCTGATTCGGGTAGTCAGAGCGCCCCGTCGCCATGATGACGGTGTCGTCGCGGGCCGTCTTGGCGTCCTCGTAGCTGATCTCCGGGTCCGGGTTCGCCATCGCGAACACGATCGGATCGTCGGCCATCGACTGGATCATCGACGGATCGACGATACCACCGACGGAGAGTCCGACGAACGCGTCGGCGCCGGCCATCGCGTCGGCGAGGTCCCCACCGGCCACGTCGCGGGCGAACTCGCCTTTGTACTTGTTGAGTCCCTCGGCTTTCACCCGCTCTTCCGTGATGATGCCCGAGGAGTCACACATCGTGATGTTCTCCCGGCGAACGCCCAGTGAGACGTAGAACTTGGCCGTCGCAATGGCGCTCGCACCTGCGCCGGAGAAGACGATTTTGAGGTCCGAGAGGTCTTTCTCGACGATGTCGGCGGCGTTCAGGAGCGCGGCACCCGAGATGATCGCGGTCCCGTGCTGGTCGTCGTGGAAGACGGGGATGTCCATCTGCTCGCGCAACTCCCGTTCGATCTCGAAACACGCCGGTGCGGCGATGTCTTCCAGATTGATCCCGCCGAACGTCGGTCCCATCGAGCGGACGGCGTCGATCATCGCCTCGGTGCTCTCGGGTTCGAGTTCCAGATCGAACACGTCGATGTCGGCGAAACGCTTGAACAGGACGCCCTTGCCCTCCATCACCGGCTTGGACGCCGCCGGGCCGATGTCACCCAATCCGAGGACGGCCGATCCGTCCGAGACCACGGCCACGAGGTTCCCGCGCGCGGTGTACTTGAACGCGTCTTCGGGATTCTCGTGGATGGCTTCACACGGCGCGGCGACGCCGGGTGAGTACGCCAGCGAGAGGTCGCGCTGGGTGTTTGTCGGCTTCGTCGTCGCGATCTCGATCTTTCCGGGCGGTGCACGGCTGTGATAGTCGAGGGCGTCCTCGTCGAGTCCCATACCGGTACGGCGACAGGAACGGGCTTAAAGGCCGTGGCGACCACCGGACGCTGCCGGCTCTGAGCCGGACCGAGACCGACGCAAAGAGCGGGACCTAAATATCTCAGGTCCATAGCATCGGCTATGAGTCACCGGTTTCGCAACCTCCTGTTCGGGTCGACGGCCGGAACGCTCGTCCTGATGCTGGTCGGGTTGTACACTGCCTACAAGGGTGCGGGGCTGACCTGTGAACAACGCTGGCCGTTCTGTGACGGCTGGATGGGCCTGTTTCCCGCGAACTTCGCCAGTTTCATCGAGTGGGCGCATCGCTTTCTGGCGATGGTCGTCGGCTTCGTGCTCCTGTACGTCCTGTATCTGGCCTGGCGTCGACAGGACGACCGCCGGGTGAAGTGGGCAGTCACTGCGGCCGTGTTCCTCCTGCCCTCCCAGATCATCCTCGGCGCACTGACGGTCACGGAGTTCACGGCGTTGATCACCGCTGCCCACTTCGTCACCGCGTCGCTGATCCTCCTGTGTCTGGCCGCCGCCTGCGTCTGGACCGTCGACGTGCCGCCCGTCGACAGCCTCCGCACGCTCGCCGTCGTCGCCGGTGGGGCCGTCCCGTTCCATCTCGCACTCGACGGCTCGATCGTCGCCGTGCCGGTCAGCGTGTTGATCGGCTTCTACACCGTCTCGTTCCTGCTCGCGGGCGTCCTCGTCGCCGGCGCGCTGTGGGCACACGCCCACGGTCTCGGCCGCATCAGGCTGCTGTTCGCCGCCGGGGCAGCCGTCACATGGTTCGACATGCTCGTCGCTCGCCGGAAGTTCGGGCTGGATCAGGCCCTGACGGATGTCGGTGCCCTGGTCGTCCTGCTCTTGCTCGTCGCCGTCGTCTGGACGCTCTCTCAGCGCTCACAGACAAGCGGTCTCGACGCCGTTCGTGCCGACTGAGACTGCGTTTCGATCTCTAGAAAGAGGGCTACATGAAGTCCGACAGCCCGGACTGCTGATCGTCGTCTTCGGCCTCGTCGGTATCGAGGTCCGCGTCGTCACTTTCTGCTTCGGCATCGTCCGCGACGCCGCCCAGCGTCGCCTGTCCGTCACTGTCGGTCTCGTCGCTGTCGTCGGCGTCGTCCGTCTCGCTTTCCTCGTCTGGGGCCTGTGTCTGCCCGGCACTGGCACCTTCGAACGCGCCTTCCGAGCCTGCGACGGCGGCCTCCTCTTTCAGTTCCGCGGCGTCTTCGACGATCGACTGGACTTTGTTGGTGTCCTTGCCCGATCCAGTAACGAAGGAGACGTGGCTCTCGTCTAGATCGTACTGGGCGGTCATCGCCACCGTTAGCTCGCGGTTCTTGCAGTGGTGGGTCATCGTCGCGAGGAAGGGCATGATCTCCCGGCGTGCGGTGCGCATACTCACGCCGTTGACCACTGCGATCTGCTGGGCGATGTGATCGCGGGTGTTGCGCGTCCCCTTCGAGCGCCCGAGTTTCGACCAGTAGCTCGGCGGGCCATAGCGGGTCCACCCGCTTTTCGTCCCCTCGCGTGCGGCGGCGACGCCGGCGGTCATGTTGTCACCAGCGTAGCGCCAGAACGAATAGTTTTGTTTCGCACGCACGCGCCCGAGCCAGCGGTCGGCGTTCGCGAGGAACTCGTAGGCCGTCGCCAGTTCTGCGCCCGCGTACTCCTTTGGCATGTTGTCCTCGATCCAGTTGATGAGGTCGTCGGGCGTCTCGTCGACGTCGTAGCTCCCTTCGAGTGCTTCCTGTGGCGTCGCTTCCTTCAGCAGGTCGTCGAGATAGTCGAAGATTCCCTCGGTCGTGTCCCGTTCGCCCGTGACCACGTCGTCGGCCGCGAGGTGCTCACGCCCCTCCGCGAGTGCCTGTAGGTCCTTGATCGCACCCCGGAGGTCGCCGTCGTTCATCTCCGCGATCTCGGTCAGCGCGTCGTCCTCGAAGCCGATGTCTTCCTGTCTGAGCACGTCCCGGAGGACGGGCACGATCGAGCGCTTGCCCACGTCGCGAAACTCGATGTCCTGACAGGCGTTTCGAAGCCCGTTGGACATGTCGTAGAACTCGTTGGCGATGAGGATCATCGGCTGATTGGCTTCTTTCACCAACGACGTGATCGCCCGCGCCCCACCGCGGTCGGCGTTGCCGTGGATGTTGTCGGCCTCGTCCATGATGACCACGCGCCGGCCCGCCCCGCCGGCCGTCAGCGTCCCCGACTTCGCTGCCTCGCCGGCGACGCGCTCGATCACGTCTTTCGTCCGGGAGTCCGAGGCGTTGAGTTCGATCGTCGGCCAGCCCAGATCGTTGGCGAGTGCGTGGGCTGCCGAGGTCTTCCCGATCCCCGGCGCACCGTGTACGATGACGGCCTCGCGGTGGCGCTCCCACGTGTCGGCCCACTCCTTCAGGGCGTCGCGGGCCTTGTCGTTGCCCCGCACCTCCGCCAGCGTCGTCGGGCGGTACTTCTCCGTCCAGTCGGCCATTGCTCACTGCTTGGCGCGAGGCTCGTTTAGGGGTTGCGGAGCGACGACGCGGCGTCACTGCAGCCAGCGAGCGAGCCGATGGCAGACGGCGGCCCCGGCGATCCACACCAGCCCGATCAGCCGGACCCGCCGCTTGGCGCCCGCCCGTGGCGAGAAATCGACGGCGAGCACCGTATCGTACCCCCAGCGGGCAATTCCGAGGAGCGTCCCGGCCAGTACTAGATGCACGAGACCGACCACGGTGAGCAGGTACGACGCGAACCGCAATCGTCGGATCATGCCTGTCTGTACGTGGTGGCAGTACTAGTATCGCATCCCAACGCGCGCTCGTGCTAGCTGCTCGACGAACCGACAGCGATGCCGGGCCTCTGCGCAGCCACCGTGGTCCGCGACTGGATGTCTCACCCGACAAAGAAGGGAAGGAAGAATCCCAAGAAAATCAGAGCCGCGACCAACAGCAACGCATAGAACATGAATCGGTCAGCACCCGTCATCGCAATCATGTTATTTCGCTGTGAACTTAGTACTGATACCAACGCACAGTACGTGGTGGACCACCGGTGTCGTCACTCACTACCGTTCCCTGGAGAATGTCCGACCCCGGCATTTCTCGCTGTTGGCACTCGCCGTCGCTCGTGACAGTGTAGAAATGCCCGGCGAAGGCTCCGAACTTCCGAGAGACTCACTCCGTTCGTCTCTCGTACCCTCGCTCACTACGTTCCCGAGGACCTACGGGTTCGTCGCCCCCGTCCGGGCAGACCATGACAGACTCGTCACTCACATTCGTTCGTGACTCGCGTAGTAATGGTATGCCCGGGGAGGGCTCCGAACCCTCGATCTCCGCATGACCCAGGTCACAGGCGCGACGAACGCCCACCGGTCATGCCGGGTAGGTGCCGCGTGAGTCTGTCGACCCTATGAGTGCGGCGCTATGTCCAGCTAAGCCACCCGGGCTCAGTGCATTCGTTCGTTGTCCGGAGGTGTTCTTTAACGTTCTCATCTGCCGGCGGACTGTGACGGACTGCCACCCGCGGATTTAAGCCACCGGACTGGCACACAACGGGTATGGAGATACCAGACCTCGTCCGGCAAGCGCTCGGGGACGAGGCGGTCACGGCCGGTGTCAACCTCGGGGACGAGGACGCCGTCTGTTTCACCCCGACGCGAACGCTCGTCTACAGGGGCGAAGGGCTGCTGAGTGACGAAGGGGTCTCGGAGTACGCTCACGACTTCGAACGGCTGTCGGTCTCTGAGGGGCGACGCAAGACGAAGTTCACGATGACCTACGTCGACGACAAGCAGTCCTTCGCGGTGCCGGGCAAGCGCACCAGTGCCGTGCTGGAACGACTGCTCGAAGGCAATCTTCGTGCGAAAGACGTGATCGACGAGGAAGAGGGGGTCAGCGGCGTCTTCCGCTTTAGCGAACTCACGCTGATCGTCACCGAAGCGCGCTTGCTCAAACACATCGGCGAGTTCACGTGGGCCGGCGACTTCGAGGCCTACCACTACGACGAGGTGACGGGCCTGCACTTCGAGGACGGGAGCGTCGCGACCGCCGTCGTCTTGGAGGCCGGCGGCCATCCCGAGCGGATCAAGGCGCCCAACGATCAGGCCGCGCTGTTCCGCAAGACGCTGGAAGGCTCGCTCTTTGCCTATCACGACGTAGACTCGCTGTCGGAACTCAATCAGACCCTCGCAGTCGCGGCCGAGCCAGCGGACGACGAAGACGACGACGAGGAGACGACCGCCTCGGACGACCTCACACTGGGGTCGGGGATCGATCCGCTGGTCAGCGACGACCCCGAGGAGTCATCCGAGGACCGAGAACGCGCGCCGACGGCCGGACAGCAGCCGTCCGGTGGCTCGGTGTCAACAGAGCCGACACAGCAGCGTTCGACGACGACCGAGACGGACGCACGGGCGGCCACCGGGCCGACCGACGCCGACATGGAGGCCGTCGAAGAGCAACTCGCAGCGCTGACAGCGACCATCGAACAGCAAAACGAGCTGCTCGCACAGCAACAGCAGACGATCAAGCAGTTGATCAAGGAACTGCGACAGGGCCGCTAGTCCCGTCCGAGGACTTTTCTGATACACGTCGACCCGAAGGGACCGAGTTCGTCGCTGTCGAAGGTGACGAAGTGTCCTTCCGAGATGCCCGCCCCGCAGCGTCGACAGTCGAACTCGCCGGTCTTGACCACCACGTCGCTCTCGAAGCTCACGTAGGTCCCCGTCTGAGTCGGTCGGACGGTGCCACCCTCGCGTTCGACGATGCCCTCACGCTGTGCCACGTCGAGAATCTCGCGCTGGACCTGTGGGTCGCTGGTGACGGTCTCGATGCGGTCCATCGCTTCTTTGACCGATAGCTCCGGGTGTTCGAGGTGAGCGAGCAGTTCCAGTCCGAGCGCCACACGATCGTCAGACGGCACGGCAGTATCGACGATACGGAGGCCAGTAAAGCTTCGTGTGGACCACAAGAGGTTTTACACTCCCACCACCCTGTTCGACCGATGAAGCAGTCGACGCGGCGGCAACTGGGCGGGATCGCGCTCTTCGCGGTCGTCGCCGTCGCCGCGTCGCTCGTTCTCTCGCCCCAGCGCCTGCTCGCGGAGATCGCACATCTCTCCGATCACCCGCTGGAATTCGGACTGGCGTTGCTCGTCCTCTATCTCGTCCGCCCGCTCTTTGCGTGGCCGATCAGCCCCATCTCGGCGCTGGTGGGCTACGTCCTCGGACTCGAATACGGTATCCCGGTCGCACTCGTCGGCGCGACACTGACGACGATCCCTCCGTTCCTGTTTGCCCGGTATGCCGGGAGCGGTGGCGGTGGCCTGTTCGCCAGACTCAACGATGCAGGCCGGCGTTTTATCGACGTGACCGGTGCGACCCGTGGCGTGCTCGCGGCACGGCTCTCGCCGTTGCCGGCGGACCCCGTCTCCTACGGTGCGGGCTTTTCGGGGGTGTCGCTGCGGGCCTACGTTCTCGGAACGTTCGTCGGGGAAATCCCGTGGGTGTTCGTCGAGGTGCTGGCGGGGGCGTCGATGCGGACGCTCTCGACGGAGGGACTGAGTGCGGGAGTCCACGTGCTCGTGGCGTCGTTTGCGGTCGCCGTCCTGTTGCTGGTCGGTCCGGCCTATCGACACGTCCGGGCGGGCCAGCCCAGTTAGGTCTCGATCTCGAAGCGCACACCGCCGTGCTCGCTGTCGGTCACGTCGAGCGACCAGTCGTGTGCGGCGACGATCGTCTCGACGATCGCCAGCCCGAACCCCGTCCCGTCCTCGCTCGTCGTGAAGCCGCGTTCGAAGATACTGTCGCGCCTGTCGACCGGAATTCCGACGCCGTCGTCGGCCACTGCGAACCCGGCTTCGGTCCCGACGAGGCGGACGGTGTCGGCATCGCCGTGATCGATCGCGTTGCGGAACAGATTGTCCAGCAGTTCTCGAAGCCGCTCGAAATCCGCTTCGACACAGCGGTCGGTTTCGACCACGAGCGTCGTCGTCTCGGATTCGTGATGTGCCCACGCCTCGCGGGCGACCACGTCGAGCGCGACCGATTCCAGTTCGCCGACGCGTCGACCCTCGCGAGCGAGCGTCAGCAGGTCGTCGATGAGCCGTTCCATCCGGGTGGCGGCGTCGGCGACATCTTCGAGATGGTCGAGGTCCCCAGTGGACAGGACGTGGTCGACCCGTCCCTGCACGACGTTGAGCGGGCTTCTGAGGTCGTGGCTGACGACGCTGGCGAACTGTTCGAGCTGTCTCTCACGCTGTTTCCGGTCGCTGATGTCGCGGATGACGCCGGCCGTCCCGCGAAAGTGGCCGTCCGCGGCGGGCAACAGTGCGACGTGGTTTTCACACGGAACGTTTGTCCCGTCTGCCGTGATCACGTCCATCTCGAACGTGCCGTTCGTCCGGTCGTCGTCGGCCAGCAGGTCGCCGATGAGTCGCTCGCCTTCGCGCACGTCGGCATCGGTCATGATCTCCGAGATGTGTTCGCCGACGAGAGTGTCGCGCTCGTAGCCCGAGAGGGACTCGAACGCGTCGTTGACCACGGTGATGTAGCCGTCCTCGTCGAGCGTGTAGACCGGGTCGCCGACCGCCTGCAGGATCGTCTCGTAGCGCTCCAGTTCCCGCTCGCGTTGCCGTCGCTCGGTGATGTCGCGGATGACGCCTGCGGTCCCTTCGAGTCGCCCTTCGTCGTCGGTAATCACTGCGATTTTCGTCTCGTTGTGGGTCACGCTGCCCGACCGGTCGACCGTCTGCATCTCGAAGGTCGCCACCTCGCGGTCGGTGGTGAGTAGCTCGTAGATGAGCGATTGCGCGCGCTCGACTCCGTCGTCGGCGATGAACTTCGCCGGGGACTCACCGACGATCTCGTCGCGCTCGTAGCCGATGTGGTCGGCCAGTGCCTCGTTGACCATCGCGATCGAGCCGTCGGGTGCCATCACGTACATCGGGTCGGCGACGTTCTCGGTCAGGGTCTTGTACTGGCGCAGCGCCTGCTCGCGTCGTCGCCGCTCTGTGGTGTCTCTGGCGGCGTCGGTGATGCCGGCGAGGAACCCCGGGAGGGTCGAACGTTGCGACGAGTGGCGTCGATCACGCTGCTCGGCGCTCGCCGTCGTGCGGTACTCGGCCACCGATCGTTCGATGAGGGCCGCCAGTTCGGTGTACTGGTCAGTGTCACGGTCCTTCTGGAGGTACTCCGTGACGCCGGCAGTGATCGCTTCGCTCGCGATCGCCTCGCTGCCGTCCCCGGTACAGAGGACGAACGGGAGGTCGGGAAATTCCGTGCGTACTGTACGGAGAAAACCCAGTCCGTCCATCTCGGACAGCCAGTACTCGCTGACGACACAGTCGAACTCGCCGCCCCGCAGTCGTTCGAGACCGGCCCGGGCCGACGACTCGGCGGTGACCGTGAGCGAGTCGTGTTCGCGTTCGAGCGCAGCTGCGACGGCCGTTCGGGAGTCTGATGCGTCGTCGACGCAGAGGACGCGAATCTCACTCCCGATACTATTCATCGTTCGATGAACTGTTCGTCAAGGTATAAATAACTGTAGTAATTACAACACCATCTCGCTGGCACCTCGCCGGTCCCGTGTGGCGTTCGAACACGCGCGGCTCTCGCTGCGAGCAAGCCGTACGACCGCTCGTCGGTGTCAGTAGAAGGTGTCCGCACAGTCGAAGACGACGCCGTGTTCGGGGCAGACGTACTTGCAGTGGCGATGATACATCGGCGTCTCACACATCGGACAGGGACGGCCACCCGTCTCGCTCATGTCTCGACTGTTGTCCCGTGCGATCAATACACTGTCGACCGCGCCCCGGACCACCAGCGAACCCGAAATTGGTACGGAATTCGAACAACGACTAAGAGGGCGTTGACCGCACTGTCGAGCATGTCACGGTTCACTCGCTTTCGGCCGACGGCGGACGACGGCGTGGCGCTGTTCGCCGGTATCGCCGCCGTCGCCGGTTCGTTCGCCGCCGCGGGCGTCACACCGACGTTCGTCGCCTCGCCGCTCGAACGGTGGCTCGCTCGCCAGATGCCCGGGTTCGTGGTCTCGGTCGCGATCCAGTCACTCGGCTCGCTGGGCCAGCAGTTGAACCTCGCCACCGCAGTGGTCCTCACGGTCGCTGTCTTCGGCGGTGTCGCGCGTCTCGGCATGATCGCGGGCGACGTGCTCGCCAATCGAGCCGTCCCACCGATCCTCGCCGGTCTGCTCGCGTTCGCCGGCGTGACGCTCGTCACTGGCTCGTTCGCGTCGAGTGGTGGCACAGCCCTCGGGATCACGCTCGCGCTCGCCGTGGCGACGCCGTCGCGCTCGCTCTCTGCGCCCGGAGGCACCAGCGACGACCGGCGTCGTGTCCTCGCCTCGCTTGGGACGGCAGTGGGCGTCGGTGCCGTTGCCAGCGTCCTCGCGTCGGAGACGACCCGCGAGACCGCGTCGATTCCCGCCGACGCGTCGCCCGAAGTGCGGTCCGCGCTCCAGACCGCCACGGATAACTCACTCGACGTGTCGGGACTCGAACCGCTCGTCAGCGACCGCTTCTACACCGTCGACATCAACGCCGTCGACCCCGAGATCGACGCCGAATCGTGGGAACTCTCCGTCACGGGGGCCGTCGAGGAAGAGATCACGCTCGACAGAGACGAGATACGGGCGATGGATTCTCGAACCGAGTTCAACACGCTGCGTTGCGTCGGCGAGAACCTCAACGGGAGGAAGATGGACAACGCGCTGTGGACCGGCGTCTCGGCGATGGACATCGTCGAACGGGCCGGGCCACAGGGCGACTGTGAGTGCGTGATGCTCCGGGCCGCGGACGACTACTTCGAGGAGTTCCCCATCGCCGCGCTCAACGGCGCGATGCTGGCCTACGAGATGAACGGACGGGACCTCCCGCGGGGCCATGGCTATCCCCTCCGCGCGCTGGTCCCCGGCCACTGGGGCGAGATCAACGTCAAGTGGCTCACCGAGATCGAGGTCCTCGAACGAGAGGCCGACGGCTACTGGGAACAGCGTGGCTGGCACGGCACCGGTCCGGTCGAGTCGGTCGCCAAGATTCACGCCACGAACACGCTCGACGACGGCCGCAAGCAGGTCGGGGGCCACGCCTACGCGGGCACCCGTGGCATCTCGACCGTCGAGGTCTCGACCGACGGCGGCGACACCTGGAGCGAGGCCCGCCTGTCCGAGCCACTGGCCGAGTCCGTCGACTGGGAGGGCGACCCGGGACAGACGCCCCACGCGCCCGACGTGTGGCGACAGTGGGCCTACGAATACGAGCCACCGGGCGGCGAACACGAGGTCGTCGCCCGCGTCATCGAAGCCGATGGCACCGTCCAACCACAGGAACGCCGCGAGTCGTTCCCGAAGGGACCGACCGGGTGGGTGTCGAAGACCATCGACTGATCGGTCCTCGAAACGAAAAACGAATCCACAGAGCAAAGCGAAAAAACCGGACGCATGTCACACGCTCTTGGCCCATCGGCCGTCTGGTAACGGCCGACCGTTCAGATCAGCAGATCAGCACTCCGACCAGCCACAGGACTCGCAGGTCTTGCAGCCTTCGGAGTAGTACAGCGACAGCGAGCTACATTCCGGACATTCGGGACTCTCTCCGGCGTCGATCAGTTCCTGCTGGTCGGCATCGGTCGCCTCGCCGGCGTTCTGGCCCGCAGGCTCGCTCCCGCTGGCGCTTGCAGTGACCGCCCCGCCGTCAGGCTCCGGTGCGTTTGCTTCGTTCGAGTCCTCCGCGGTCTCTTCGAGAGTTGCCTGATCGGGGTAGGCCTTGTCGATCTCGTCGTCGAGATAGCGACGCATCGCGGTGCCGATAGCGTCGGGAATCGACTGGATCTGTTCGCCCTTGTCCCAGGCGACCTTCGGCGAGCGGATGCCCTGCAGTTCGTCGGCAATCTCCTCGGGATCGACGCCCGAGCGCAGTGCCGTCGAGATGGTCTTGGCAAGCGCCTCGGTGAACGAGGCCGTGAAGCCGCCACTGTTGCCGATGTTGGCGAACAGTTCGAACGGGCGGCCGTCGTCGTCCTCGTTGATGTTGACGTAGAGCTTGCCGTAGCCGGTGTCGATGCGCTGGGTGACGCCGTGGAGCACGTCCGGGCGCGGGCGCTTCTTGGCGTACTGGTCTGCCAGATCCACGTCGCCGTCGGCGACGCCAAGCAGTTGCTCGACGGACTCGTCGAGTGCGGCCTGCACTTCCTCGTGGTCGAGGAAGCCCTCGATGCCGCCGAAGACCTCCTCGATCTGGGCGACGATCTCGCCCTCGTCCATGTCGGCGAACTCGGTGTTCTGGGCGCGGGTCGTCAGCACCTGCTTCGAGCGGGTGCCGTCGCGGTAGTAGGTGACGCCCTTGCCGCCGTTCTCGTAGATGTACTCGAAGACCTCCTTGGCGTCCTCGATGTCGGAGTCGTTGGGCGCGTTGACGGTCTTCGAGATGGCAGAGTCGACGCCCTGCTGGCAGGCACACTGGATGCCGGCGTGTTCTTTCGGCGTCAGATCGCCCGTCGTGACGAACAGCTCGCCGATGGCGTCGGGGACCGTCGTCAGGCCGTCGACGCCGTCGAAGGCGTTGTCGGCCATCTGCTCCTGTGCCTCTTGCTTGACCGCCTCGACGTCGATGTCGTTGGCCTCAAGCACGCGCAGGAAGTAGTCGTCGAACTCGACGAGCATCTCGTCGCCCTGCACGTCGTCGGAGACGTTCTTGTAGTAGGCGACGTTGTAGATCGGCTCACAGCCGCCAGTGGTGTTGCCCACCATCGAGGTCGTCCCCGTGGGTGCGATGGTCGTCGTGTTATGGTTGCGGATCGGGAAGCCATCTTCCCAGTCGTCGGCGTCGAGACCGGTCTGGTGCTCGAACCACTCGCGGTACTTCGTGGGGTTGGCGTACTTGGAGTTGTCCCACTCGGCGAAGGTATCGCGGTCCTGTGCGAGTTCGTGGCTGGCCCACTTCGAGCCGTGGTTGATCGACTGCATGACCTGCCGGGCGATCTCGTCGCCTTCCTCGGAGCCATATCTGACGCCAAGCTGGATGTACAGCTGTGCCAGCCCCATGATGCCAAGCCCGATCTTGCGCATCTCGCGGACCTTCTCTTCTATCTTCTCGACCGGGAAATCGGACATCGTGACGACGTTTTCGAGGAAGCGGGTGCCGAGTTCGATCCGGCGCTGGAACTCCTCGGTGTCGAGCGCCTCGTCGAGGAAGGCGTCGACGGCGTCTTCGAGACTGTCGTACTCGTCGGCGTGGGCGTCAGACCAGAGACGCCAGTCGGGGGCGTCGTGGTCGGCCAGCGTCGAGAGATTGATGTGGCCGAGGTTACAGGCCTCGTACTCTTCGAGGGGCTGCTCCCCGCAGTTGTGGACGACGAGACCGTTAGCGAGGAACGAATGCGTGTCGGGTTCGGTCAGGTCGTACACCGGTTCGTGTCCGTCTGCTTCGACCGATTCGACGGTCGCCTCGAACTGTTCGCTATAGGGGCCGCGGTCGTAGCTTTCCAAACGCTCGGCCAGTGCCTCGTTCTTCGAGTCGAGCAGGAACCCGATCTCATCACGGAAGCGCACGAGGTTGTCCTTCGCGATGACGAGATCGTGGTCGGCTTGGCGGTCGTACATCGCCGTCCCACCATTCCCGTCCGGGAGTTCCTGTTTGCCGGCCTCGTGACGCTCTTCGTATATCTTGCTCGCAATGCCGAAGTTCAGCAGGAGCGTCTGGACCTGCGTGAGCAGGTCGGTACTCGTACTCGTTAGTCGTACAGAGTTACCCTTCTCTTTGTTGCCCTGCACGCCACCGTCAGCAGTGAACAGCGCCTGGAGGAATCCGCGGGCCATCTCCTCACTGCCGCGCAGCACGGCGTCGGGAACCTGATGCTTCTCTTCGACCAGTCCGGTCTCTTCGGCCATTTCGTAGAGTCGGGCCGAGCGAATGCGCTGTTCGACTGCCTGTGCACCGCGATAGTCGTCGTTGCGGGAAATCTCGCTGACGCCGACATCGTAGTTCGCGTTCCCCACCGGTGTACGAACGACGTCGTTCACGTCCGCTGCGAACTGTTCGGAGATCTCGGCGTCCTCGTCGTAGAAGTTCAGCACGGCGCGTTCTTCACCGTCCTTGAGGTGACCGTCGCCGACGAGCCAGCCGAGGACACGGCCTTCTTGTGCAGAGCCGTGCTGGCCGAACTCGCCCTTCCGGTTCTGGATGTGGACGGTGTCGTCCTCGTCCAGATCTTGTGCTTCGACCCAGCCGTCGGCAGTCATGACACGGTGGTCTGCCGTCAGACGTAGCTCGTAGCCCTCCTCTGTAGTGAGTTTGTATACGTCTTTCTCGCCGGTCTTGTAGACGCTACTGGCTTCCTTGACGCGGTCCTCGCTGAGTCGGCCGTCGACGACGATATCACGGGCGACGCCTTGCTCGTAGAGGTCTTCTGCGGGGACCAGACCGTTCTCCGTGCTGACGAGCGTGTCACCAGTGACGCAGGGGTTCGTCGCGAGGATACGATGGTCCGGGTGCTCCTCGACGTCGAAGCTGTGTTGTTTGTTGACGCGTTCGAGGTAGATAACGCCCGGTTCGCCGTTCTCGTGAGCGCCCTGCACGATGCGCTCCCAGAGCTTTTCTGCGGGAATTTCGAGGATCTCGCCGGCCTCGACGTACTCGCCGAGATCGAACATCTCGTACAGTTCCTCGGTCTCCTCGGTCGCGACGTGTGGTTCGTTCGTGCGCGGATTGGTGAACGTGAACTCCTCGCCGGCCTCCAGTGCGTCCATGAAGTCGTCGGTGATACCGACGGAGATGTTGAAATTGGAGAGGTGCCCCTCGACGGCGTTGCGGAGGTGCTTGGGCACTTTGCCGTCCTCGTCGATGAGTTCGCGAGCCTCGTCCAGCGCTTCGGCGAAGGAGTTGTGCGTGAAGTCGTCGGGGTCGTTCAGACGCAGCGTCTCGGCCAGGGAGACGTCCTTGTTCTTGGCGTGGATGAACTGGATCACGTCCGGGTGGGAGACGCGCATGACGCCCATCTGAGCACCACGCCGTGCCCCGCCCTGTGCGATGGTCTCGCACATCTGGTCGTACGTGCGCATGAACGTGATCGGGCCGGAGGCGATGCCGCCGGTCGACCCGACCTGATCGCCGTAGGGGCGGAGTCGCCAGAACGCATACCCCATGCCACCGCCCGATTGGAAGACCTGTGCGGCCTCCTTTGCGGTCTGGTGGATGTCGTCGATGTCGTCCTCGGGCGAGTCGACGAAACACGCGGAGAGCTGCTGAAGTTCGTCGCCGGCGTTCATCAGCGTCGGCGAGTTCGGCATGAACGAGAGGTTCTCCATCGCGTCCTGGAACTGCTCGGCCACGTCCTCGACGTGGGCCTGCACCTCGCCGGGCAGTTCGGGGACGACGGTGTCGTAGGCGAACTTGTTGACGTTGTACACCGACAGGGCCGTCTCGACATCGTCGTCGACGGTGGTTCCCTTGCCGAACACTTCGGCGGCAAGCTCGTCACGACGCGGGTGGTCGGGCTTGAGCTGGTCGGGCGTGACCGTCACGTCGACCCCCTGTTTGTCGGCCTCGAAGACGGCCTCGGCCAGTGCGACGTTCTTGGCGACACGGTCGAACAGGTCTTCTTGCTGTTCGATCAGTTCGCCGTCGGCGTCCTTGCGGAGATAGCGGGCCGGCAGAATGTTGTGATAGGCGTTGCCGGTCAGCCGGTCTTCGAGCGTGTCCCCGGTCGTGCGCTTGATCGGCAGTGCGACCTCGTCGGCGCTCGCGTCGGCGTCGCTCATTCCTCGCTCCTCCTGCCGACAGTGGTCGTCTGTCGGGCGATACCCCTCTCGATGGTGTGTGTCGATCCTCTCATTCGTAACGACGGTTGTGTTTGCACGGATTGCTAAATAGCCAGCGATACACGTCCCCGCCGGCACGCGACGGGAACGGTCTCTGGGTTGTTCCTGCCCTGTTCGAATATATCACTGGTGGGTAATATCAGCCACGACCCAGCAGGCAGCGTACGTGATTCGCTGTACGCTACAAAGCAAACGTCGATAGCATATTAATGGAGCGAGACCGGAGTGAAAGTGAAAATCGCCCTCCAATAAACGCCAGACGATAGCAGCATTTTCAGTAGAAACGATTGGGGGTTTCGACTGGAGATAGCAGCGAATTTCGATCGGCACACCCCTCGGGCGGATCGACCCCGCCCCCGCTTCGTCTTGCGTTTTAGTGTTCTGGTAGGTCGTGACAGTTCGCGCGAGACGGACGATAGTCCCGACGGCGACAAAGGATATACAGGCGGCGTGTGAGCGTGCCTGTATGCTCTCGACACTTGGCGGACTCGGCACGATCCCCGCACTGTTGGTCGGACTGGTCGCACTGGCAGCGGTCATCCTGATCGGTCGTATCGTCCTGAAAATCGCGTGGCGACTGGTAATCCTCGCGGCGCTGGCCGTCGGCGTGCTCTATCTGCTGGGACTGGTCGGCATCACCGTGATCTGATCAGACGCCATCGAGGAAGTTCTCGATCAGATCGTGCCCGACGGCGGTCAGCACCGACTCGGGGTGGAACTGCACCGCTTCGATCGGATACTCACGGTGACGCACGCCCATCACCAACTCGACCGTCCCGTCGTCGGTCTCGACGTCGGTCGTCGCGGTCACATCGAAGCAGTCGGGCACCGAATCGGCGACCAGCGAGTGGTACCGTCCGCCCTGGAACCCCTGTTCTAGCCCGGCGAAGACGCCCGCACTGTCGTGATCGATGGGGAAGGCCTTCCCGTGGATCGGTTCTGGGGCGCGCCCGACCGACCCGCCGTACTCGTAGACGGCGGCTTCGAGACCGAGACAGACGCCAAGCGTCGGAATCTCGGGGCTGATCTCCCGGAGTACGTCCATCGTGACGCCCACGTCGCGGTCGTTCTTGGGGTGGCCGGGACCGGGCGAGACGATGATGGCGTCCGGGTCAACGGCTCGGACCTCGTCCAGTGTCGCGGTGTTTCGCAGCACCTCGGTGTCGGCGTGCTCCGAGACGTACTCGACGAGGTTGTACGTGAAGGAGTCGAAGTTGTCGATGAACAGCACGAGCGGTCGGTCGGTCTCAGGCGTTCCGGCAGCCGTGTCGTCGGTACTCATTTGGACCCCTCCTCGTCCGTCTCCGCGTTGACCGGACCTGCCTCGCCGGACTCGAATTGCTCGATTCGCTCGACCGCATCGAGGACGCCTCCCATCTTGTTCTCGGTTTCCTCGTACTCCGCGGCAGGCACCGAGTCGGCGACGATGCCAGCGCCGGCCTGGACGGTCGTACGCTGGGTCCGGTCGCCGTCGACGCCTGCTGGGGTATCACAGTCCTCGACGGTCGCCGACCGAATCACGATGGCGAAGTCGGTGTCGCCGGTCCACGAGAAGTACCCCACCCCGCCGCCGTAGACTCCCCGTGGCGACAGTTCGAGTTCGTCGATGATCTCCATCGCTCTGATCTTCGGGGCACCGGAGAGCGTCCCGGCGGGGAACGCCGCCCGAGCGGCGTCGAACGCGTCGCAATCGTCTGCCAGCGTCCCCGTAACGGTCGACTCGATGTGCTGGACGTGGCTGTACTTGAGGACGTTCATGAACTCCTCGACACGGACGCTGCCCGGCTCGGCGACCCGGCGCACGTCGTTACGTGCCAGATCGACGAGCATCGTGTGTTCTGCTCGCTCCTTGTCGTCGGCGAGCATCTCACCGGCCAGTCGGCGGTCCTCGACGGGGCTGGTCCCGCGCGGGCAGGTGCCAGCGATGGGGTTCGAGACGATGCGGTCGTCGGCGACCGAGACGAGCGTCTCGGGGCTCGCGCCGACGATGCTCAGCCCGTCGTAGTCCAGTACGTACATGTACGGCGAGGGGTTGACGGCTCGCAGCGACTCGTACAGCCCCAGCGGGTCCATCTCGCCGTACAGTTCTCGCTTGCGCGAGATGACGCCCTGGTAGATGTCGCCGCTGAGGACGTACTCCTTGGCCCGCTCGACGGCGTCCTCGTACTCGTCGCGCGGGCCGGCGTCCTCGTGTTCACGGACGAAGCCGCCCGTTTCGAGGGTGTCGGCACTCGCCAGCACGTCCTCGACACGCTCGACCTCTGCGAGCAGGTCGTCGTAGTACGCGCCAGCGTCGTCGTCGGCCCGGAGGATGGGCGTAAAGACGAGCGAGACGGTGTCCTCGACGTGATCGAAGCGCAGCGTCGTCGTCGTCAGTGCGAACTGAGCGTCGGGGAGACGCGAGTCGGGCCGTTCCAGTCCGACCTCGTCGAGCCAGAGATCGTAGACGGCGTCGTAGGCCAGAAAGCCCACCAGTCCCCCATCGAGGTGCTGGCGGTCGTGGTCGGGGAAGCCACGGAGTTCCACGTCGGGCATCGACGCCCGGAGGTCGTCGAGTACGTCGCCGCCGTTGGGCGAAAGCAGATCGGCGATCCGCTCCTCGAACACCTCGATATCAGTCTCGTCGCCGTCGACGGTCACCACCGCGTCGGCGTCGTAACCGACGAACGAGTAGCGGGCGTGGCGGTCGTCCGTCGCCGGTGCGAACGCCCCGTCGGGGTCGCTGGAGGCGACTTTCTCGGCGCTCTCAAGCAGGAAGGTGTGGCCGCCCTTGCCCGGCGGGCCGTCCGTCGTCCGCCCGGTCAGAGCGGCGTAGGCGGCCAGTGGCTCTCGGTCGGTGTCGAGGTCTGCAACGGCGCGGACGGCGACCGGATGATCGGCCGTGGCGCGGTCGACGAACGTCTCGCGGTCCACGTCGAGGGTCACCGTCCCGCCCCCGCGCGCACCGAGTCGCCCGCTCGCTTCGCCGCCCGGACGAAGGCCCGAACGGCGTCGTGATCCTTGACCCCACCTGCGGACTCGACGCCCGACGCCACGTCGACACCGAACGGCTGGGCCGTCTCGACGGCGTCGGCGACGTTCTCGGGAGCCAGTCCGCCCGCGAGCACGACCGGCACGTCGAGAGTCGCGACGATCTCACGCGTGCGCTCCCAGTCGTGTGTCTCGCCGGTGCCACCGCCGCCCTCGGCGTCGATGGAGTCCACCAGCAGCGCGTCCGCGCCACCGGCGTAGGCCTCGATCTCGTCGTGGTCGGCGTCGACGACGGCCAGTACCTTCGCGTCGACGCGGTGGCCCAGCGCGCCCAGTTCGCCGGGCGTCAGGCCGTCGTGGACCTGCACCACGTCGGGAGAGATGGCGTCGACGCGCCGGACGACTGGCTGGACGGCGTCGGCCATCGTCACCAGCACGCTCGTCACCAGCGGTGGGACACCAGCCACCAGATCAGTGGCAGTCTCGCGGTCGACTTCGCGAGGCGTATCCACGGGGACGCCGCTGATGACGCCGACGGCGTCGGCACCCGCTGCTACCACTGCCTCGCGATCTTCGGCACTGGTGATCCCGCAGACCTTCACCCGCGTCATGCCTCTCCTCGGAGGTCGTCGAACTTCGCGGCGGCGTCGCCTGACTCGATGGCGTTGCGCGCCAGTTCGACGCCGTCGGCGTGACTGTCGGCCATCCCGGCCACGTAGATCGCCGCGCCCGCGTTCGCGAGAATGATCTCCTGCTTTGCGCCCGTCACCGTGCCCTCGATGATTCCCTGCAGGTCGTCGGCGTTCTCCTCGGGTGTGCCGCCGGCCACGTCCTCGATGTCGTAGGTCGACAGCCCGATATCTTCGGGGACGAGCGTGTACTCCTCGATTTCCGATCCGGTCACTTCGGCGACCTGCGTCTCGCCGTGGATCGCGATCTCGTCAAGTCCCGATCCGTGGACGACCATCGCGCGCTCGACGTCCATGCGGGCGAGCGCCTCGGCGATCAGCGGGACGAGGTCGGGGTCGTAGACGCCAAGCACCTGTGCGTCAGCGCCGGCGGGGTTGGTCAGCGGTCCGAGAATATTGAAGATGGTCCGCATCCCCAGTTCCTTGCGCGGGCCGATGACGGCCTTCATCGCCGGGTGGAAGACGGGCGCGAGCATGAAGCCGATGCCGTCATCCTCGATGGCGCGCTCGACCTGTGGCGGCTCGGCCTCCACGTCGACGCCAGCCACCTCCAGTACGTCCGCGCTCCCCGACGACGAGGAGACCGAGTAGTTGCCGTGTTTGGCGATGGGCACGCCCGCCCCGGCGGCGACCATCGTACTCGTCGTCGAGACGTTGATCGTGTCGTAGTCGTCACCGCCAGTTCCGCAGGTGTCGACCAGCGGCGTCCGGTCGGGATCGATCGTCCGCGCGGCCGCTCGCATCCCCTCGGCGAAGCCGGCGATCTCTTTCTCGGTCTCGCCTTTCGCCCGGAGCGCCGAAAGGAGTGCCCCGATCTGGGCTTCGGTCGCATCCTCGAAGACCGCCGTCGCGGCCTCGCGGGCCTCGTCCTGTGTCAGATCCTCGCCCTCGGTCACGCGTTCGATGTAATCCTGCATTGTGGCTCACCAATGAACTCTTTCGTGTTGTGATGTACAAACCCGTACATCCTGATAAGACTGTCGGAGCGAGCGACGCCTGACGACGAACAGGCTTGCGCGACCTGCCCCGTGCCGACAACCCACAGACGGCGCTGGGATTCGCTTTCGAAACATTCAATTACACCCCTCTGCAACGATTGAGTGGAGACAGACCCCAGCAAGGGTTGGTGGTCTAGTTGGTTATGACACCTCCTTGACATGGAGGAGGCCGGCGGTTCAAATCCGCCCCAACCCATCAAAAATTCTACACTTTTCACTAGGGTTCGGCAGAATCTGGTATAGAGAGGTGTCAAACACTCTGATCGGCTGTGTCAATATTTTGATCTAATCTTCCACAGTGTTACCTGGTGCATCCGGGTGATGCGTTCGGCAGACGGTGACGAGATTTCTGAGCGAGTGCGCATCTTCGACTGGACAGTCCCAAGCGTCGAAAAGACGGACAGGGACTTCATGATGAACTTCAACTGATCGACCGAATCGTTCTTTGTGCTCTTGATTAGTGATGCCACAGACCGTACACTCGTAATTGTCTCGTTGCATAGCTTGTTGCCGTCGCTCCTGCCAGACTCCAGTGTACAATGTAGATGGATCTGAAACTGAGCGGGTATGTTCACCCCAACAATCGAGCGAACAGTACTCTGTATCCAGAGACGGCCATCGCTCAAACGGTTCTTCGCAGCCAGCACACTTCACCTCGATTTTATTCTTGTCTGGTTCGTGAGCGCAACTGTTGGAGCAGTAAAGTCCATCACGCAATGACGGAGCGTAACGGAAGGTCTCCTCACAGACGTTGCACACACTTGTTTCGTAGGCATCTCCGTCTGTGATTCCAAACTTACCTAACCAATGGCAGATCGTTGTTTTCGCCACCTGGCAGTCGTCAGCAATATCTGCTTGGTCACGATCGCGTTCAACGTACTGCTCAAAAAGCCAGTCACGTTTCTGATATCGGGGAGTCCGTTCAATCTCGTATCTGTTGAGATATCGACTGACGGCGCTCGATGATACTCCACACAGGTTTGCGATTTCTGCAGCAGATTTTCGCCGTTCGATATACTGTTCTTCGAGAAAATTGGGATCACGATACCGCCTATCCATCGTGATCGGCCCTCGACTGTTTCTGGTCGCCACTTTCTTTGCTAATTGAACGCGTACGCTGCATTGTTTCTTGATCTCGAGGGGAGCTGTCGCCTGTTCCAGCAGGCGGCCAGATTCTCATGTCCATGTGGCCGTGCTGCCCACCTTTTCATAGGTAAACTGTCGCAATTAAGTTTACTAATTGTAATGTCTACTTGTCTCGTCTTGGTGAAAGACAGTCAACCACAAGTAGGGTACTCAAGAACAGAATTGTAGTGACAGTTGATCTCTCTGAGGCTGACCATGCGATACTGGATCATCTCATAGCAGGACGTTGCACGGTCGGATACCTCTCTGACGAGATCGATTACTCTCGCCAACACATCCATAACCGCTTGAACGTTCTCCAGGCAGCGGAGTACGTTCGGAAGATCCACGATCCGACGGGACTCTACGAACTCCAGTCTGACCCTCGATAACCATCACACTACCATCCAATCAGATTCGAAAACCTCCCACCAACTTCATACGCTGGCCGGGAGAATGTCCATATATGAGCGACGAGATCCGGTCACGCCAGCCGTTCGAGCAGTTCGTATTGCTCGCCGTCGCGGAGTCGACCACCGACGGGCAGGAACCGGTCCAGTCACATCAGGTGACAGAGACGATCAAGACCCGACTGGACACCGTCGCGCACGATTCGTTCGGTGGTGTCGAACGCCAGAAGGTCGTTTCCGCGCTGGGATCGCTCGCCAAGGCAGACATTCTCTCGACCGAGCGGACCACCTCCGCGACAGGGAAGGGACGACCGGCGTACGCCGTCGCCGTCGACGTGGAGACGGTCGTCGACGCACTGGCCGACGCCGACGAAGTCGGTCCCTATGCCGAGCGACTGCAGGCCACTGTCTAGACGGCTCTTCCACTCGCGGTGTCGCTCTCAGTCGACAGGCCGAAGTAGCCCGCTGAGGAGACCGACACCTTCCAGTCGCGGTGTCGCTCTCAGTCGACAGGCCGAAGTAGCCCGCTGAGGAGACCGACACCTTCCAGTCGCGGTGTCGCTCTCAGTCGACAGGCCGAAGTAGCCCACTGAGGAGACCGACACCGCTCATCGCCACGGCGCCGAGCAAAAACGAATTCGACCAGCCGATGGCAGCGATTAGCGCGCTCGCAGCGACACCGCCGCCGATGCCGCCCCAGACTTTCGCCGTATAGAGGAGTGCGTAGTTCTGCGAGGAACGGGCCTGTCCGTAGTAGTCGCCGACGAGCGCCGGCGTGACCGAGAAGACCGGGCTGCGAAAGAAGGCCGCCGCGCCGAGCAAGCCGACGAACAGCCAGCCGTGGCCGGCCTCGCCGGCCCAGACCGCTGCGGCGATGGCGATGCCACAGACGGTCACCGTCGCCGCGATGGTTCGCTCTCGGCCGAGGCGATCCGAGAGACCGCCGATGGTGACGATGCCGGCGCTGTCAGAGAGGGCAACAGCGGAGGCGGCGACCGTCGCGACCGCTGCGGGCAAGCCGTACTGGTCAGCGAAGGCGACGGCCTTGCCGATCAACATCAGTCCGACGCCGTTGACGACGACCAACATCGCGTACAACACCCAGAATTGCCACGTTCGCAGCGTCTCGCGCCAGGTGTGACTCGACGTGGGTGCGTGTGAAGTCCCCGACTCGTCCACACCGGTTTGATCGGGGTCTCGCAGGACTGCTGCGGCGACGAGTGCGACGACGCCCGTGACGGCCGCCGTCGTCAGCATCGTCCCCGTGAAGTCACTGCTCAGCCCTTCCCGAACGGCGGGGATGAAGAGGACACTGACGCCGCCAAACGCCATCGTGACGGCTCCGGTCGCGAGACCCCGGTAGTCGGTGAACCACTTCACCGGCGTGTTGACTGCGACGGTGTAGACCGCCCCGACGCCGATGCCACCGACGGCGTAGGCCAGATACACCTGCCAGATCGTACTGGCGAGTGCGGTGCCGGCGTAGCCGCCAGTCAGCAACACCGCGCCGACGGCCATCGGGAGCCGGGGTCCGTACCGGTCCCGGAACCATCCCGCAGGGAACTGCGAGAGCGTCTGGGCGACGACGTAGAGCGTGAAGACGGTGCCGAGGCTGGCCTCGCTCGCGAGGAGGCGCGCGCCGAGTTCGGGGCGAATCGACGACCAGACGAACTGGTACGTGCCGGCGACCCCGAGCGCACCGGCACCGGCGACGACGTAGAGCCACCGGAGCGACGGAAGACGGTCGCGCATCGGAACGGAATCGCTTCTTGGGCTACTTGAGACTGCCGGGTGTGACTTCGTGAAGCGACCTGCCACTCCGAGGTGGCGAGATCGATCGTACATATACGGCCGGCAGTGCGAGCGGTCCCGTCCGTGCGGTAGTCACGACCAGCCATGGTACTGTCTTGATCAGAGAACGAAATGTACTTGGATATAGCCAAGTGAGCGGACGTATGCGCGAATTCGAGTTCACGGTTCACTACGAACCGGGTACCGACGACCTGATGGATCTCTTTATCGAGACACCCGCGCTCGCCGCTCGCTCGCAGGCCTGTTTCGCCAACGCCGCGTCGATGTGGCGTATCGACCGGATCGCCGGTCCCGCCGACACACTCGACCGACTCGACGACCTCTATCTGGACGAATCTGTCTGTAACGAGTGTCTGGACATGCACCGCTGTGATTCGACGCGGGAGTACCATCTCCTCGAATCGAGCGCCAAGGAGCGGCTGATCTACACCCGCCGTGAGGAGATCGACCGCTGTCACTCGATCCCGTATCTGGCCGTCGATCACGTCGGTGATGGGATCTTGCTCGACGCCGAGCGTTCGGGCGCGGAGTACGTCTGGCGAGTCCTGATGCCCGAAGCATCGCCAGTGGGTGAACTGTTCGATGCGATCGACCGCAATCTCCGTGATGGCCTGTCACTGGAGCTGGATCACGTCTCTGCGGTCCGAGGCTGGGGATCGCCTGCGGCGACCGGGGTCGATCTCTCCGTCGAAGAGCGAACCACCCTGACGACGGCGGTCGCTGCCGGGTACTACAACACACCCCGCGAGACGACCGTCAACGAACTGGCCGACCAGCTTGGGGTCCCACGGTCGACCGCGCAGTACCGGCTCCAGCGGGCCGAACAGAAAGTGATAGAACGGGTCGCAAAACAGCAGCTTTAGACGATGGAGACGTTGCTCGTCTCCTGTTCGAGTGCCGGCGGTTCGCCGGCTTCGAGACGCTCCAGTCGGTCCATGATCGTGTGGACCACGTCACCCTTGGTGCAGGGTGCGACGTGCTTGAGTTCGCCCTCACCGTACTCGGCCAGTCCCATGACAGGGAGGACCATCGCGGACACGTCGTCGGTGAGCTCGGATTCGATCTCGGTCGTCTGATAGAACGATTCGAGCGAAACGTTGTTCGAGAGCGCCCACTGCTTGAACTCGGCGACACGATTGAGGATGTATCTGCCTTCCTCTGTGTGAGCGCCAGCGGACTCGCGGGACACCTGTTTGCCCCAGACGATGACGGAGAAGCCGTCGATGTCGTCGTTCTGGTCGAGGCGTTCGAGTCGCTCGATCACCGCTTCCTGTCGCTCGTGGGCACCGTCGGGCATGAGAGAACGGACGTAAAGCTCGATGTGGGGGGTGGGGGTATCGGACATGGTTCAGTTGACCTATCTGTCAGCACACGCGCACCCCACTAATACTTTGTGTCGGGTTGCTACTGTGGTCGACGTTCACATACGAAACGCCTGATACTTCGGTTGTGAGGCCCCATACCACGGCCAGATGGTTCAAGATGTTCGAGGAATATCCCTCGTTACTTTCCAGCCATAATCGCAAATGTAACTATTATTATAGTGTGCTACTTGGTCACGAGGGTCGAGTCGCCGGCCGCTTGCCCGGAGCGTGATTCGTCCAGTGTTTCGAGTCGATCCGCGACAGTAGTGATCGAACTCTGGCCGGTGTGGGGTGACACGTGGACGAGTTCGTTGTCGGCGTACTCGGCAAGTACCATCGTCGGTAGGACCAGCACGGCGTGTGTCTCGTCGGTGATCGCACTGGTCGTCTCCCGTGTCGAAAACAGCGGTTCCAGCGACCGGTCGTTCTCGTTCGCCCACGACCGGAACGCGTCGACCCGCTCCAGAATGGTCCGTCCTTCGTCTGTGTGGGCGGCCGTCGTCGTGAGACCGATCTGGCCTCCCCAGACTGAGATGGACACGTCGTCGATGTACTCACGCTCGTCGAGTCGGTGCAGTGCCTCTATCACTGCCGACTGTGGTCCCCGGCCCTCGTCCGGTGACAGTGATCTGACGTACAGTTCCACCCGTGTTCCTGTGTCCGACTGCGATTGACTCTCTCCCATCGAGTGACAGGTACAGCGACACGGACTAATAATTTGCTCTGAGATCTATATATCTAGATAGCTATCTATCGTTGTCTGTCGAGGCGGGCGAGCGATTCGTGGGCTCCGACGACCATCGCGGGCACGACGACCATGAAGATGTGTTCCTCGATCGGGATGCCCAGTAGTTCGACGCCCGTCCGCATCGGAATCGAGAAGACGCCAACTTCGAGCGTGTACCAGTCCCAGACGTACGCGAAGGGGTACAGGACGACGATCGTTCGTGCGGCCGTGCGGACGGCGTCGGCGTACCACAGCAGCGCAAGCGCGATCGTGCCCCACACGATCTCGGTCGCGAGGTACGTGTACGGTCCGAGGACCGTTATATCTGGAACCACACTCTGTGTACGGATTCAGCGACAAAGAAATCACGGGACGACGTGTGGGTGAGCCGTTCTCAGTCGCTGGGATCAGAACCAAGTTTGATAACCTTTCACATTCAAGAGTCAACGTGGGAAGTACGATGAATATAGCTGATATTGCCACGAGTGATTTTGTTGAACTTGACGCCGATGTTCGTCTCGGCAAAGTGCGTTCGATCTTCGAGCGCGAGAACCCCAAGGGGATCGTGATCACCGAAGACGGTGCCTACGCTGGCGTGATTACGCAGAAACAGTTGGTCCAGTCCCACGTCGAGGACAACGCCAAAGCGGGTGCGATGATGCGGTCGGCCCCGAAAGTCGAGCGCCACGACGACGTTCGAGAAGTCGCCCGCGTCCTCGTCGAAGGCGGTGCCAAGATCGCCCCGGTGTTCGAAGGCGAGTCCCTGTGGGGTGTCGTCACTGGCGACGCCATCCTCGAAGCGGTCCTCGAGAACCTCGATGCCCTCGCTGTCGAGCAGATCTACACCCCCGACGTAGTGACGATCACGGAAGACACGCACGTCGGGCAGGCCATCAACCTCCTGCGCAAACACGGTATCTCCCGGCTCCCCGTGCTCGACGAGAGCGGCGACCTCTCCGGGATGGTCACGACCCACGACATCGTCGACGTGGTCGTCCGTGACATGAACAAGGCGACGCGGGGCGACCGTTCCGGCGAGACTGACCGAGTCCTCGACCTGCCGTCCTACGACATCATGAACAGTCCCGTCGCGACGACTTCGCTGGACGACTCCGTCCGCGACGCCGTCGAGCGGATGCTCGAAAACGACTTTGCGGGGCTGGTCGTGACGCCCGACGACGACGACTCGCTGGTCGCCGGGATCGTCACCAAGACGGACGTGCTCCGGGCGCTGACCTTCACCGAGGAGGACCACATGGACGTCCAGATCACCAACATCAAGCTGCTCGATACGATCTCCCGGGCCGACATCCGCGCCGAAATCGAGGATGTCGCGAGCAAGTACCAGGACATGCAGGTCCAGCACGCTCACGTCCGCTTCCACGAACACAAAGAGAAGCTCCGTGGCACCCCTCTGATCCAGTGTCAGATCCGCCTGCGGACCAACAAGGGACAGGCCGCCGGCTCCGGTGAAGGCTACGGCTCCGACACCGCGTTCAACGTCGCCCTCGACAAGCTCCAGCGCAACGTGCTGGAGATGAAAGGCGTCCGGGCCGACGAGGAGTACCGCGGCCAGTTGCTGCGGAAGCTGGGCGAGCTGTAAGCACCCGCATTCCGTTTTTCGTCTTCGCGGCTGTCTTCGGCGAGCGACGCGAGGGTGTTTCACCGGCTCGAAATCGCGGCGCGTAGCGCCGCGTATGACTCGTGAGCAGATGGTGTGCAGAGCGCACCCGACGCCGAAACGGGTGGGCCGGCAGCTGTTGGGGGAAGCTGGGCGAGCTGTCGGATCGGTGCTCTGCCTGCCGTGTTTTCGGTGTCCGTCGGGCTGGGCGCGCGGGGGTCACGGACGGTCTTCGGGGATCGCTTGCAGATCGACGACCGCTTTCGTCTCGTTCGTGCCGACGAGGACGTTCGACCGGTCGCCAGCGCCGTCCTCGCGGGCCGCGACCAGTGCCCGGACACTCGCCTTGAGTTCGTCCAGCCGGTCGGCCAGCCCCAGCGTCGACAGGACTGCCCGGTCGAGTGCGTCGCGTTCGGCTTCGGTGCGGTCGAGTCGCGTCGACGGATCGGTGACGCCGTCGCCCAGCGTCGCCTCTCGTTCCAGCAGGTCCGCCAGCGCGGCGACGATGCGGTCCCGTTCGTCGGCCGAAAGGGCGTTCGGGTCCGGGATCGGGAGTCCACCGGCCTCGTACTTGACTAACTGGAGACGCGCCATCCCCTGTCCGCCGGCGTGACGGCCCTCGATCTCACGGGCGAGCCACGTCAGTCGAGAGTTCAAGATCCCACACAGCACCGCCTCGTCGACGCCATCGTCCGGGGTGACGCCGTGAAACTGGCGGTCGGTGACGCCCTCGGCGACGTTCCAGACGGTGCGGTGGGAGCGCCAGGCAAAGAGCGGGACGGCGAGGGACGGGCGGTGGCGGTCGATGTCGTCGACGGCGAACCACACGTCACGCTGCTGGCACCGTCTGGAAGCGGTGTGGTAGCCTTCCGTCTCGCCCCACTCGACGTAGTCGAGGACCCGGTCGTAGCCGTGTGCAGCGAGCCACCCCTTCGCGTGCTCGACCGGCGTGTCGCCGAACCGCTCGTCGGCCGCTCGTGCCCGCTCGACGAGCCCCGACACGTCGAAGACACCCCACTCCGGATCGTCGCCACCGCAGTCGAACCGGATCGAATCGATCTGACCGCTCGCCTTCAACAGCGGCGAGCAGTGAGCGTCGAGATCCAGATCGTCGATGGTCGACCAGCGACGGTAGAAGAAGTCGTTCGCACCTGATTCCAGTCCCGTCCGCAGGTCGGCACGGTCCCGTAGCTCGACGGTCTCGGCCGCCCGGAGATCGAAGTACAGCGGCGGTGCCATGAAGAAGCTGTTCCACTTCGAGACGGTCGACAGCCGACGCTGTGGGACCGCGACGCGGCGATACTCGTCGGTGACCGCGAGCGTGTTTGCCTCGGCGTTGCGCTCGACGAGCGCCGTGATCGCGTCGACGGACATCGGGGCCCTGACATCGAGGAACGTCGTGACGGTCGCCGCTCGGCTGTCCGGGTCCCGTTCACGCTGGAGCACGATGGCCGTCGTGCCGACCAGTGCATCCTCGAACGCCTGCTGTCTGAAGGAGATCACCGCCTCGATCCGGTAGTTCGCCAGCAGAAACCGCTGGAGATCGGTGCCGTACTGCGTATCGAGCCAGCGGTCGCTGACGAGGAATCCGAGTCGGCCACCCTCACGGAGGAACGCGGTCGCGTGGGTCAGAAAGTAGCCATAGAGGTCCATCTTCCGGGTCAGCCACTCGGCGTCGACGGCCGAGAGGTGTGCTCTGATCTCGTCTTTGTACGCCAGATCGATGCTCCGACCGCGAACGTAGGGCGGATTGCCGACGACGGCGTCGAACCCCTCCTCGGGCGGTGCCCGGTCGAAGAAGTCGCCGACCGACGTGTCGACGGCGGCGGGATCGGTCGACGCTCGACGGGCGAGTGCGAGCGCTGACAGTCGCGTGGGATAGGGGCTCACGTCGATGCCGGCCACCTGCTCGACGGTCGCGTCCGCCGTCGACTCCGCGGCCAGCGCCTGCTTGCGGTCGTACGCGGCGACGAGAAAACTGCCGGCTCCACAGGCCGGGTCCAGCACGGTGTCGTCGGCCGCCCGGACGGTCAGCCCCGAGAGGAGGTCACAGATCGCCGGTGGCGTGTAGAACTCCCCGTGCTCTGAGCGGCGAGCGTCCGGGCGCACGCGTTCGTAGAGGCGGCCGATTACGTCCGGGCCGGTCGCTGACAGGGCCGTCTCGTCGACGAGGCGTTCGAGTTCGGTCTCGATTGGGGCCAGCGGGATCGCCGTATCGATGTCGTCGTGTACGAGTAGCCGCGCCCCCTCGTCTGTGACGGTCTCGCTGATCGAGCGCCCGAGGGCGAACGAGCGTTTCACCCCGTCTGCGACGTTTGTGTCCGCAGACGGCGTCTGGCGGCGATTGACGAGGAGGCGAACGACGATCTGGTCGGCCATCTGCTCGACTACCTGATCGAGCGCCCGGTCGTCGTCCTCGATGCCGGTGACGCCAAGCGCACTCGCCCAGGCGTCGAGGTCGGCCCGAACGGTCTCGTCACCGGCCGCTCGCTCGGCGAGAGCGGTCGCCAGTGTCGTCGCGAGGCGCTCGTGGTGTTCGCTGAGTGTCGCCAGCGGGTCGTCGGTGTCCGCCTGTTCGGCCATCTGTCTCCGACGTGGATTTCCAGCACAGAAGGTGTTTCGCCGGGACGGGACCGTGTCCGTCGCGGCCCCCGGTGTTCGGTACGGACAGCTCGGTCACGCTTCGAGCGGTAGCTCGACGACGAACACGCTCCCGGCTGGCTCGTTGTCTTCGATCCAGATCCTGCCGTCGTATCGGCCGAGGAGCGTCTCGACGAGGTAGAGTCCCAGTCCCGTTCCCTCGCTGTCGATTCCTTTCTCGCCCTCTTCGAAGATCCGGTCTTTCTCTGTGTCGGGAATCCCCGGGCCGTTGTCCGCGATGCGGACCGTGACTCGCTCCGTCGTAGCCGTCGCTGAGACGGTCACCGACGGGATTTCCTTGTCGTTGTGCACGACCGCGTTGTTCAGGAGGTTGCGAAACACCGACGACAGCATGTCGTCGGCCCACACCTCGACATCGGGAATCTCCCCGTCTGTCGTAACGAGGGTGTGGTCGTGGCTCGACCGGGCGTCGTCGATCTGGTGTTCGAGGGTGTCCCGGAGCCGTATCGGTGCGTAATCGACCTCGGACTGCAGCAGTACGTCCGTGACGTCCCGGGCTGTCTTCATGATCTCGACGGCTTCCTCGCTCGCATCGAGGACTCGCTGGACGTACTCCGTGTGTTCCTCCCCGACTTCTTCTTTCAGGATGTCGGCGTAGGCCAAGACCCTGTGGAGGTCGTTGCGGATGTCGTGGCGGACCATCTGATTGAGCATTTCGAGGTTGTCTCGCTGTTGCTCTACCGTCCGTTCGTACTCCTTGCGCTCGGTCACGTCCTGTGCGACCACGACGAACTGCCGTCGCTCGCCGTCCTCACCCGCCAGCGGTGACACTGTCTGAGACCGGATCGATCGTTCGCCGTCGGCTTGCTCGTCGACGATTTCGCCTTCCCAGCGTTCGCCCAACTGGATCGTCTCCCAGATATCGTCGTGTGCGCCCGCGTTGAAGCGATCGAATGGCTCCCCGACGGCGTCCGCTTCGGTGACGCCAGTGAGCGTTTCGAACGCGGGGTTCGCGTACTCGATCGTGCCGTCCGCGTCCGCGATATAGACGGCGTGTCCCGACTGTTCGACGGCTTCACGGAACTGTTCGAGCCGTCGCTGCTGTCGTTGCTGAGTGGTCTCGTCGCGCAGGACGACGACCCAGCCGACGTGTCGCCCGCCACGGGACAGCGCCTCGACGAGGAGTCGCTGGTACGTCTTCGTGCCGTCGGTACCCGTGATCTCGACGAGTTCGCCGGCCGACGTCTCTGGATCGAAGTCACCGATCAGGTCGCGAATATCGTCTCGCAACTCGGCCCCCTGCTCGTCTAGGAGTTCGTGCCCACGGTCGTTGGCATGCAGGATGCGTCCGTGCTGATCGAGGACGAGAAGACTGTCAGGCGAGTATTTCATCGCAGTCGTGTGTGCGAGCGGCGGGAGATCGAACAGCCGGTAGCGACCGACGAGCACCCCGAATGCGATCGCCGACACGGCACTGGATGTCGGGACGAGATTGACACGCTCGCTGGTAAACGGTGGGACGCCGGCTTCGGTGAGGAGACTGAACAGGAGCGGCGTCACCACGGCGATCGTAATCAGTGCTGCCTGCGGGTAGTATGCAGGTCCGACTCGACGGGCCTCGGGTAAGAGGAGTGCGAGCGTCGCCACGACGAGACAGAGATTGTAGAGTACGAACAGGAGAAAGCCGGGTCCCGAACTCACACGCGCGATAACGATATCGTTCGAAACCACTTCGATGCTGGCGATGGTCAGTGCTGGCGGGCCGAGAAACAGGAGGCCGACGAACACGGTCGGGAGTGCGAAGACGCCGCCGATCAGCGCTGGTCGGAGCCAGTGTGTCCGGTCTGTGTGTGCAACCACGAAGAGGAAAGAGAGCGGTGGCAACGCCGCGATACCGATGTGGAGCAGCCGAAAGAACAGGAGTTTGCTCTCCAGATCCGTTCGCAAGAGCTTGAGTGCCGAGAATCCCGTCCACACGATCGCAGCGACCGTAACCGCAGCGAATAGCATGACGGTCGGGTCACGTTCTCCCTTTCTGATCTGTGCCACTGCGTACCCGCACAAAAAGAGTGCAACGACTAGCGAAAACAATGTCGGCGTGACGAGAACAGTGGTTTGCCAACTCACACGTCCTCTCTTCGTTGTACTAGAAATATAACTCTTCGTTGTGTTTTTCCGAATCCTGTCCGTGCTGTTGATTGTTTTTATTTGATATAATACATTCCCGATGCATCAACCACGGGACGCTCGTTTCACAGTACAGATGGGCCATCTCACATCGAGACGTGCGCTGGCTGTCGCCCGCTGTGCAGGCGCACGGCAATCTCTGCTGCGTGAACCCAGTAGAAGATCGCGCGTTCGAGCGCGCGTGTCACCGTCACCAGATACCCGTACAGTGTGGGGTCGTACGCGGTGACGAGTTCGAACAGTTCGTTCAGGTCGCGGTGGACGCTCTCTTCCTCACGCCTGAGGTCGGCGTAGCGGTCGAGGTCGGCGTCGAACAGCACGTCGGCGAGGCAGTCGTTGATTCGCTCGCCCGCCGCGAAGATGTCGTCGATCCGCTCCTCGACGACGCCGACGGTCGTCGTCGACTGGGTGTCGATGGCGTCGGCGACGAAGCAGGCCCGGTCGCCGACGATCTCGAAGTTCGTCGCGATCGTCGCCAGATCGGAGGCGACGCGGTTGCCGGGCCACTCCGTCGCCAGCGTGTACGATTTGAGTTCGTCGAAGACGGCTCTGTGGCGCTCGTTTGCCAGCCCCTCCAGTTGCTCCGGTGCTTCGGGTGGTTTCTCACCGTTGAACTGCCGCCGTGCACCCACGTACTGTTCACGGGTCACGTCATCGAGTGCGCCCAGTAAGTCGAGCAGTTCGTCACTTCGCTCGCCAGCGAGTCCCTCCGCACCCGAGTGGGCCAGCTGTGAGACCGAGTCGACGTTCTCGTGGAGTGCGTCCTCGTTGACGACGTATCCCTTCCTGACGACGCCCTCGTGTTTCAGTTCCCTGAGCAACTCCGAGAGATACTGCTCGGAGATACCGACTGCCTCGGCCAGTGCGGCCTTTGTCTCGGGCGTCTCCTGATCGATCGTCTCGACGAGCTGCACCTTCGTCGCGTCCCGGCCCTGATGGGTCGTGTCCTGGGGCCGAGACCACGTCTCGCGGGACATACTCGCGTGTGGCCGGGTGCACGGTATAGCTGTGTCCCACAGACTGTCTGGACGGCTATATACACTCACACTTCGGTAGTTCGGACGGCTATATACCACTCGTTACCGCCACATGTCTATCATATCAAATATAACGTCGGCCCACTCGGAATGCGTCTTCGTATGGAGACTCGCAAGGTTCAGCTCTCCGGGGGGACGACCTACACTGTCTCACTACCGAAATCGTGGGCACAGGAACACGGCATCGACGCGGGATCGGTGCTCTCGCTCCATCCCAACGGTGACGGGTCATTACTGGTCGAGACCACCGTCGACGGTGCGGCAAGCGACCGCGAAGCACGTGTCGACGTGTCGACCGAAACCGATCGTGCGATCTGTCAGCGCGTCCGTGCGATGCACGCCGTCGGCTTCGACTCGGTGACGCTCGTCGACCAGACCAGCCACGACCGGGACCGCCGCAGTGCGATCGAGGACACGGTCGTCGAGCTATCGGGATTCGAACTGCTCGAAAGCACCGACACGCGAATTCGGCTGACGAACCTCATCGACGCCGAGAACGTCGACGTACGGAAATCCGCGCTTCGCCTGCGACTCGTCACGCTGGCGATGCACCGCGACGCCGTCACAGCCGTCGCCGAGGGGGACGCGACGCTTGCCCGGCAGGTCATCGACCGCGACATCGAGGCCGACAAGCTGTTCGCGATGGTGACGCGACACTTCCGGCGCTCGCTGACCGATCTCGGCGAGATCGAGAAACTCGACATGGGACGGGCGACGCTGTTCGAGTACTATTATGCCTGCCGGCAGTTCGAGCGTATCGCCGACCACGCCGTCAAGATCGCCCGGTTCGTCCTCGACGACGAGGCCGCCCTGCCCGAGACCTTCCCGGCCTCCGTGACCGATCTCGGGGCCAGCGCCCGGCAGGTCATCGACGACGCGGCCGACGTGATCCTCGCCGACGCCGGCATCGAGGCCGCCTACAGCGCGCTGTCGGAACGCGACGGCCTCGCCGACCGACTCGACGAACTCGATCGCGAACTGTACCACCACGACGATCCGACGGAAGCCTACGTCGCGGGACTCGTACTCGACAGTATCAGGCGAACGGCAGAGTACGGTGCGAACGTCGCTGGCGTAGCGATCCAGCAGGTGTCGCGAGAACGGGTGTGAAATCTGACGGCACCGAGTGAGACGGCGCGGCCGAGACTATCCGAACTTGCCAGTGATGTAGTCCTCGACGCGCTGGCTCTCGGGGTTCTCGAAGATCTTGTCCGTGTCGTCGTACTCGACGAGTTCGCCGCCAGTCAGGAAGACGGCGGTCTGATCCGAGATGCGGGCGGCCTGCTGCATGTTGTGGGTGACGACGACGACCGTGTAGTCCTCGGCCAGCTCTTCGATCAGATCCTCGATCTTGGCGGTGGCGATCGGGTCCAGTGCGGAGGCGGGTTCGTCCATCAGCAAGACTTCGGGATCAGTCGCCAGTGCGCGAGCGATGCAGAGCCGCTGTTGCTGCCCGCCGGAGAGACCCAGTGCGTTGTCGTCGAGGCGGTCACTCACTTCGTCCCACAGCGCCGCCTGTTTCAGCGTCCGCTCGACCAGTTCGTCCTCCTCGTCGGTGTCGTCCCGGCCCAGCAGGCGCGCCAGCAGGCCCTTGTTGATGTCGCCGTGTTTTCGCGGGCCGTAGGAGATGTTGTCTCGAATGGATTTGGGGAAGGGGTTGGGGGCCTGGAACACCATCCCGACGCGCTTGCGAAGCTCGACGAGGTTCGTGCCGTCCTGATAAATCTCCTCCCCATCGAGTTCGACGGAACCGTCGATCCGTGCTGTCTTCACACGGTCGTTCATCCGGTTCAGACACCGCAGGAACGTCGACTTTCCACATCCAGAGGGGCCGATCAGCGCCGTGACGCTGTTCTCTGGAATATCCATGGAGACGCTCTTGAGCGCGTGGTCATCGCCGTAGTACACGTCGAGGTCATCGATAGACAACTTCGGCTGGCCCTGGAAGTCGTACTCGCGCCACTCGTCGCTGATCTCCTCCTCTGACTCGCCACTGGTTGTCCGCTGATCTGTCGATGCGTCCGATCCGGTCTGATCGATTTGTGCTTCACTCATAGTTGAGTTTCCTCCTGAAGTACAGTCTGCTGCCGACGCCGATGGCGTACAGCGCGATCACCACCAGCAAGAGTACGAGCGCGGTCCCCCAGCCGAACTCCTGGTTCGTGAAGATATCCTTGGGGAACACGC
>NZ_JBZYDM010000011.1:0-140441 GCF_058933345.1 Halomicrobium sp. HArcht3-1
GGTGTCGCTTCTCGTTCAACAAACTCTAAGTCGATCTCGTCTAAATTCCCGATGAGGCGGCCGTTTTCGGGCATGAATCACTTTGAAAACGGACCGCCTCACTCTTCATCCTTATCTGAACACGACCCTCTCTGGCTCACCGACGTGATCGGGACGAGAAACTCGGACCCGACAGTGTACCAATGGATACGCTACGTCTGGACCACGGGCAGTATATAAACCCTTCGCCGATGTTTGCCAGTGCGCGACCGACTGCCCGGTATAAAGATCGCCGACAGTCATCGATTACATGCCACGATGGTTCCACCAGACGACTCCTCCCGGCCGACGCGTCGCTCGTTGCTCAGAGACGGTGCATCGGCCGTAGCGATCGGATTGACGACGACCCTCAGTGGCTGCACTGACAGTCTGCCGCCACTCGGGAGCAAACCCCAGTACGGGCGTGTGGATATTCCCGATGCCGGTCCGCCGGAGTACCGTCGGTGGCTGCCTGCAGACTGGGCCAGCAGGACCGACGGCGACACCGGCTGGATCATCTCGGCTGCCAGACCCGGCCCGTTCGAAAGTTCGGTCCCAGAGGAGTTCGCCGGCCGTCGAATACACCAGCGTATCGAAATCGATCATTTCGGCATCGGCTACGAGAACTACGACAGTCTCACCGAGACCAAACTCGCCACGGTCATCGAGGGGTCCTTTTCGGCCGACGATGTCGAAGCGGCACTCGCCAAGACCGCATACGAGCCGACTGACTCCTACCACGACTACGATCTGTACGCTCGCTCGGACGTGCCACGCAGAGCGGCCGTCCGAGACGGCGTGATCGTCTGGACGAGCGTCAGGAAGCACGACGCGCCAGCGCTGGAAGCCACTATCGACGCCGGAGCGGGCCGCATCCAGCGGTATCACGAGCGCAACGACGCCTTCGAAGCGGTCACCAGTGCGGCGGGCGCGAGCAGACTGCTGTACGTCGGTACCGACCACCCCGGCCTCAATTGGGGGGACGAACTCGGTGCAGACGTGTTTCGGATCGACGGCACCACTGCCTACCAGCATCTGATTCAACGGTACCCGTCCGAGACGAAACGACCGGCCGAACTGATGAAACAGGAACTCGAACGACAGCGTCACGAACTGACGAAGGAGGCCGAAACGGTCGACATCGGCGTCGACGGACAGTTCGCCACGGCGACGGCTCGAATCCCGTTCGGCGAGCACCGAAAAGACGGTCGGCGTGAGCCGCCACAGGCCACCTGGGGCGGTGACTTCGACGCAGCGACACAGCAGGTGACGCTTCGCCACGAGGCCGGCGAGTCGGTCGAGACGGATCTGGTGTGGTACGACATCGAACCGACCGACGGCGTGAACGAGGTCCAGAAGGAACCGCTCTGGCCCGATCAGGACACTGTCGGCCCGGGCGACGAGACGACGGTCGACCTGAGTGACCGGTCCGACGCGGCTGGCATCAACGTGGTGTATGGCCCCGGATCCGAGGTCGATTTCCACATCCTCTTCAACTATTCACTGGAGGGCAACGGATGAGCGTGACCACTCCCCGCTGTCCGTCGAGACCAGCCACGACCGGCCCCCAGACGGTCGAGAACAAATCACTTCCCCTACGCATGACAGATGATGCTGTGAGTGAGGCGTCCGATCTGGCCGCTGTCGTCGCGCTGCTCGACGACGAGCACGTTCGGTCCATCCTCGTCGCGACGAGCGCGGAACCACTGTCGGCCAAAGAGCTGAGCGACCGCTGTGACCTCTCGGTCTCCTCGATCTATCGCCGCGTGGACGAACTGCGCGAGCGTGACCTCCTCGTCGAGCGGACGCGACCGCGCCGCGACGGCCACCACGAGACGGTGTACGTCTCCGTGCTGGATCGGTTCGAACTGACGATCGACGACGGCGAACTGGACTGGGCAGTCGACCGGACCAGCAGCGACCCGGCCGACGAACTCTCGCGCATGTGGGGGAACTTCTGAGATGATCGGGTCCGCTACTATCGGCCTCGCGGCCGGTGTCGCGGCGACCGGCTCTGCTATCGTCGGGCTTTACATCGGCGGCCACGCGTATCGCGGCCTCCGGCGCAACGACGACCCGTCGATGCGGTACCTCTCCTTTGGCATGATCGTCCTGTTCGGCGTGACGTACGTCGTGGCCCTCGTCGGTCAGGCCCTGCTCACGCGCCACATCGTTCCGATCCGCTACCAGAACGTGTTCCGCCTCGTGGTTCGCTTGCTCCAGTTCGGCGGTCTCCTGCTGATTGCCTACTCCCTGCGTATCGCGACGGAATCCAGAACGGCACCCTGACATCCGCCCCCTCCGCTGTCGCTCCCCTCCACGCCGCCCCCTCCGCTGACGTCCCCTCCACGCCACCAGTTCCGCCGGCGTTCCCGTCGGTCGTGGTCTGGCTTAGTCGTCTGCTTCGGCAGTCTCGACGGCCGAAACGGCGATCTCCATTTCGACGCCTTCCACGTCCCAGGTCTTTCGGTGGCCGTCCTCGACATCGTCGAACGCGTCGGCGCGGACTTCCTCGGCAATGAGAGTCTCGTGTTCGCGAACGAGATCGGCGACGCGGTCGTCGCTCACGTCCAGATCGAGCCGAATCCGCGCTTCCAGATCCAGCTCCATCTCCTTGCGCATCTCTTGGACCCGGCGGATGACCTCGCGGGCGTAGCCCTCGCTCTCGATGTCCTCGGTGAGCTGCGTGTCGACGTAGACGACGCCGGTACCGTCCAGCGCTTCGAACTCGGTGCTGGCGACGCCCTCGGGCGTCTCACGACGGAACGAGACCATCTCGTCGGTCAGATCTACGTCCTCGCCGATGGCGTCGGACACCGCCGCTTCGAGTGCGTCGAGCGTCGGATCGGTGACGCGGGCGTCGTTGAGCGCGTTCATCACGCGGCCGGCATCGTCGCCGAAGGCCGGGCCGAGCTTGCTCATGTCGGCCTCGGCGGAGTAGGCGAGTTCGCCCCACCCCTCGCCGCTGCCGACGACCTCGACCTCGCGGGCGTTGAGTCGGTCTTCGACGAGGTCGGTGTGAGCGGTCACGGCGTCGGCGATGGCGTCGCTGTCGGTGTCGATCACGACACGTGTGACGGGCCAGCGAAGCTTGCGCTCGGCCTGCTGGCGAGCGTTCGAGCCGGCCTCCTCGACGGCGCGAGCGACGGTGACCTCGTTTTCGAGTGTGGGATCGCGTCGGTCCGCGTCGGTCTCGGGCCAGTCGCACATGTGGACCGTCGGGTGGCCGCTCTCGCCGGTGAGTGTGCCGTAGATTTCCTCGGCGATGAACGGTGTAAAGGGCGCGAGCAGGGCGACCACTTCTCGGAGGACCTGATACAGCGTTGCATAGGCGGCCTGTTTCGAGGCGCTGTCTTCCTCCTCCCACATGCGTTCCCGGACCAGCTGGACGTAGTACCGGGACACGTCTTCGACGACGAAGTTCAGCACGGCGTCGAGGGCGTCGCCCTGCCGGAACTCCTCCATGGCCTCGGTCGCCTCGACCTCGACGCTCTGGAGTCGCGAGAGCACCCACTCGTCGGCCAGATCGAGGTCGGCGTTCTCGACGGTCGTCTCGTCGGGATCGAACCCGTCCATGCGCATGTACGGCAGCGGGAAGCGAAACACGTTCCAGAGGATGTTGAGGCGCCGTTGCATCTCCTGGGTCTCGTCGTACGAGAAGTTCATGTCGTCCCCGCGGGCGCGAAGCGAGAGCAGGAACGCGCGCATCGGGTCCGCGCCGTACTCGTCGATGACGGAACCGGGATCGACGCGGATGTCCTTCGATTTCGACATCGCGCGGCCGTCGGGCATCAGCGCGTGGCCGTGCATGACGACACGCTTGTACGGACTCTCGCCGACGGCGGCGGTGCCCATGCCCAGTTGCGACCAGAACCACCCGCGGGTCTGGTCGTGGGCCTCGATGATGAGGTCGGCGGGCCACAGTTCCTCGAAGGCCTCGGTCTCGCTGGGGTAGTCGATAGTCCCCCACGTCGCCACCGAGGAGTCGAGCCACACGTCGAACACGTCCGGCACGCGCTCGTAGGTGACGCCGTCGTCGGTGATCGTCAGGTCGTCGACCGTGTCCTTGTGGAGGTCCACGCTGTCGGCGTCGATGTCCTGATCGACGCGTTCGGCCAGTTCCTCGCGGTCGCCGATCACGATGGCGTCGGCCATGTCGCCGGACCACTCGACGGCGTTACCCTCGGCGTCCTCGCTCGGTAGCCAGATCGGGATCGGAATCCCCCAGTAGCGCTGCCGGGAGACGTTCCAGTCGGGGGCGTCCTCGACGAAGTCCCGGAAGCGGTTCTCTCTGGCCCAGTCGGGGTACCACTCCGAGTCGCCGATGTTGTCGAGCAGGTCGTCTTTGATGTCCGTGATCGTGATGAACCACTGGTCGGTGACGATCTGGATGATCCCCGTATCACAGCGCCAGCAGTGGCCGTAGCTGTGAGTGGTCGTCCCCGACGCGAGCAGATTGCCGTTGGCATCGAGATCGGCGATGACCGCCTCGTCGGCGTCCTTGACGAACTGGCCCTCGTACTTCCCGGCGGCATCCCCGTAGACGCCATCGGTGCCGACCGGACAGAAGATTTCGAGACCGAGTTCTCGGCCGCGCTCGAAGTCTTCCTCACCGTGGCCGGGCGCGGAGTGGACCAGCCCGGTCCCCTCGCCCTCGGTGTCGACGTAGTCGCCCTCGTACACCTGTAGTGTGCCCTCGCCGCTCGGGGCTTCGGGCACTTCCTCGCGGAGCGGATGTTCGTAGGTCCAGCCCACGAGGTCCGAACCCTGTAGTTCCTCGACGACCTCGTAGTCGTCGTAGCGCCCCTCGCGCAGGACTTCCTCGACCTTCGGCTTGGCGACGTAGAGGCGTTCGGTCTCGCCGTCGGATTCTGCTTCGACGGCCACGTACTCGCCCTCGCCGTCGACGGCGACGAAGGTGTTTGCTGGGATCGTCCAGGGCGTCGTCGTCCAGACGACGAGTTTGCCGTCTCGGCTCGCGGGTCCGTCGTCCCCGCTCGCTCGTTCCGAGGACTCGCTTCGCTCGTCCTCGCGCAGATCAAATTTCACGTAGATCGACGGATCGGACACGTCTTCGTACTCGACTTCGTTGTTGGCGATGGCGGTCTCACACCGGGGACACTGGGTGATCGAGCGCTGGCCCTGCTCGACGAGGCCTCGGTCGTGGGCGCTGTCGAAGCCCCACCACGCCGCTTCCATGTACTCCGGCGCGACCGTCTTGTAGGGATCGTCCCAGTCCATCCAGACGCCGAAGGACTTGAAGTCCTCCTGCAGGCCCTGGAGGCTGTCCTCGGCGAAGTCCCGGCAGGCGTCGATGAAGTTCTCGACGCCGTAGGCCTCGATGTCCTTCTTGTTCTCGAAGTCCATCTCCTCCTCGACTTTGGTCTCGATGGGCAGGCCGTGCATGTCGTAGCCCGGCCGGTCGGTCACGTCGAAGCCCTGCATTCGCTTGTAGCGGATGTACACGTCCTTCAGGCTCTTGTTCCAGGCGTGACCCATGTGGGCCGACCCGGAGGTGTACGGCGGGCCATCCACGAAGAAGTAGTCCTCACCGTCCTCGCGATGTTGCTTTGCCTTTTCGTAGGCGTCGACCTCGTCCCAGTACTCGAAGATCCGGGCCTCGACGGCGTCGGGGTCGTACTGGTCGTCGACAGCCCCGAACCGTGTTCGGGGACTCGATGAGGTCTCCTCATCGGTGGCGTCGGAACGTTCCATACCCGAGTACATCGCCGCCGGGACTAAAGGACAATCGGTTGTGTGCTGGGGCGTGGCGAAGGATTTGGGCTGGCTGCCATCGAAGCCGCGCCCGTGCGACCCTTTCCCCGTGGCCGTCGTTCCCACTGGAAAGCACGCCACTCGCAGCGGTTTCGCGATCGACGACATCGAACTCGACGGCTTTCTCGACAGCGTGCTCGACCCGAAACGATGCCCTTCACTGGGGGCGGTCGTCGTCCCGTTCTTGCACCCGAGCTATCTGGAGGTGTGGCTGTCGCGACTGGGTCTCCCGCGAGTCGTACATCGAGGCGATTCGGTCGACGATTGGCGAGTAACCGGGAACACGGTGGCGAGAAACGCACTTAGCCACCGGTCGTCTCTCTGTACGTATTCGCTGGGGCGGCCGCGTGACTCGTCACGATGTCGCGGGGCCGACCCCCGCCGACACCCTTCGTATGCCGCCGAACGAACTCGCATCCGCCCGAACTGACGCACCCGATGTCGTCCTGATCGCCGGACCCAGCGGGACGGTCGTCTGGGCGTCGCCGACCGTCGAGACCGTCCTCGGTCACGCGCCCGCCACAATCGTGGACACGGAGACGATCGAGTCGCTGCTGGGATCGGCCGTCGCTTCGGCAGCTCCCGGTGACCGGCCACAGTCGACCGTCGTTTCCCACCCCGACGATACCTGTCTCGATCTCACTGTCACCGTCGACGACCTCTCAGACGACGTGCCGATGCGCGTCTACACCTGTCGTCCCGGCCACGCCGACCGCGACACCACCACGACTGTCACCGCCCGCCTCGCCTCGCTCGAACGCGAGCGCGACCTCACCGAACAGCTACTGCGTGCCAGTCCGGTCGGCGTCTGTGTACTCGATCTCGACGGGCGATTCGTACGGGTCAACGAACGCGCCGAAGCTATTCTGGGCGTCGCGCGTGACCACTTGCTCGACGAATCCTACCGCAACCCCGACTGGCAGGTCCAGCGCCCCGACGGCACGTCGCTTCCCGAATCGGAGTTTCCCTTCGCCATCGCACTGCGGACGGGTGAACCGACCCTCGATCACGAACAGACGCTCCAGCGGCCCGACGGCAGCCGAATCTGGGTGTCGGTCAGTGCGGCCCCTGTCTCGTGTTCCGAGGGAGCGGTCGACCGCGTCGTCGTCACCTTCGCGGACATCACCGAGCAGAAAGCACAGCGGGAACGACTCGAAGCCGACGAGGCGAAGTATCGAGCGGTGTTCGAGGGCACCCTCGACGCCCTGATCCTCACCGACGAGGAAGGATACTACGTGGAGGCAAACCCCGCCGCCTGTGAGCTGTACGGGCTGGCCCACGACGAACTCGTGGGTCGCCACGCCGCCGAGTTCGCGCCCGATTCCTTCGACTTCACGGCGGCGTGGCAGGCCATCGAGGACGGCACGAGCCTTCAGGGTGAGTTCCCGCTGGAGCGTGACGACGGGACCGTCCGCATTGCGGCGTTCAGTGCGACACTGAGCGTCTTCGACGGGCATCACTTCTTCGCCCTGCGCGACGTGACCGAGCGCCACGAGAACGAGCAGACCCTGCGCGCCCAGCGCCGTGACCTCGCACGGTCGAATCACGTCAACACGCTGTTGCGCGAGGTTATCCGTACGGTCGTCGGTGCGGACACACGGGCCGACATCGAGACCGCCGTCACGGAGGCGTTGGTCGACACGGACCGGTACTCGCTGGCGATGACGAGTTCGGTCACGAGCGACGGCGCGGTCGACGTTGGCTCGCTCGCCGGCGTGGGGGACGACGAACGCGAGGCACTCTTGGACCCACTGCAGCGGCTCTTCGCCGACGACGTTCGTGCCGTCGCCGCGTCGGGCGACCCCCTCGTCACCGACCGGCCGACCGGCGACGAGACCGACGACCGGAACACCATCCTGACCGCGTTCGGCGTCACCTCGGTCGGACACTTCCCGCTGGTCTACGAAGATACCCTCTTCGGTGTCCTCACGCTCTGTGGCACCGACGACGACGTGTTCACCCACAGTGAGCCTGCGCTGTTTGCCGACTTCGGTCACCTCCTCGGCAAGGCCGTTACCGCGATTCAGACGGAGAAACTGCTCCACGGCGAGGTCGTGCTCGAACTCGAATTTGCCCTCCCGACGGCGTCGTCGCTCGTCGCACGACTCAGCGACCGCGGTGACTGTGACTGTCGGCTCTCGGGGGTCGTCCCGGCCGGTGACGATGCGCTGTACTACCTCTCCGTTCCCGACGCCGACAGCGACGCGATCCGTTCGCTGGCCGCCGCGATGCCCGGTGTCGCCGCCGCCCGCGTCATCGACCGGTCCGGCGGCTCACTCGTCGAACTCCGTGTCAGCGAGGACCCTGCCGTTCAGGCGCTGATCGCCGGCGGTGGCTGGCTTCGCTCGGGGACGTTCGATCACGGCGAGGGGCGTCTGACCGTCGAAGTACCGGCGGACACGGACGTGCGTTCGTTCGTCGAGGCGGCGGCCGAACGAGTCCCCGGACTCACCTTGCTCGCGAAACACGAACGCGAGCAGTCGCTGCCGGCCACCGGGACGCTCCACCAGCAACTGCAGGCGCTCCTGACGGACCGACAGCGAGCGATCCTCGAAGCAGCCTATCGGGCGGGCTACTTCGAGTGGCCCACGCGGGGCACCACCGGTGACGACCTCGCCGACGCGTTCGATATCTCGCGGTCGACGCTCCACCAGCACCTCCGGGTCGCCGTCTCGAAACTACTCGAACACTATCTGGCCCAGAGTGGGAGGTAAACGTGTCGTCACCGACGCCCCTCACCCGACTGGTCCGGTAACAGTCTCATAGCCGTCGCTTGCATCTGGCAGGACGATGAGCCACGCACCACAGATCGCTCGCGACGAACACATAGACGACGTGCTCCGGGCACTCGCTGACTGGCGACGACGGCTGGTACTGACGACGCTCCCCGAGGAGTCGTCGATGCCGCTCCGCCGACTCGCGACCGGCGTCGCCGCCGCCATCGAAGACACCTCGCCCGGCGCCGTCGACGAGGCGACCCGGTCCGAGACGGCGGCGACGTTGCACCATCATCACCTGCCGGAACTGGCGGCCGCAGATCTGATCGCGTACGACCGGCACACACAGACTGTCGAACGAACGTCGGATTCGGTCCCGACGGAACTGCAACCGCTGTTTGAGCACTTCGTCGCCGACGGCACCTGAGATTGGCGAGCGCGCTCCGCCACGCACACCGTCGTCTCGGATGGTCGCGTGTGCTCGCTCTCGACTGACACCGACGGTTGTAGCGATGTACCGGTGAGCGTCGCAACGGGGTAGACGCTCACCGGTACGCAACGACAACTTTCCGTATGACAGCCCCTCTCGTCACTCGCTTACGGTAAACTCGAACCGTGCGCCACCGTCGGTTCCGCCCGTCACGCGCACGGTCCAGCCGTGGGCCTTCGCGATGTCGGCGACGATCGCGAGTCCGAAGCCGCTGCCGTTCTCGTTGGAGGTGACACCGTGTTCGAACACCGAGTCCCGCTTTTCGGGTGGAATGCCACCGCCGTCGTCTTCGACGTAGAACCCGTCCGCGTCCGGCAGCTGTCCGACGGTGACCGTGGCATCCGTCCGACCGTGTTCGACCGCGTTCCGAAAGAGGTTCTCGAAGAGCTGTATCAAGCGCCCGCTGTCGCCCGCGACCGTCCGGGTCGCCGCTATCGCCAGACTCGCCTCGCTCGTGTCGACGTATCCCCACGCCTCCGTCGCGATGGTCTCGATATCAACCGTTTCACGGTCTGTGACAGTCGTCTCGCCGCGTGCCAGCGTGAGCAGGTCCTCGACGAGGCGCTCGATGCGGTCGTGGGCGTTCTCGATCTTCTCGAAGTGCGCTGGTTCGTGTGTCTGCTGGACGATATCGGTAAATCCTATGGCGATGCCAAGGGGATTCCGGAGGTCGTGGGCGACGACGCTGGCAAACTCGTCGAGCCGTTCGTTCTGTTGCTGGAGTTGTGCTTCGCGACTCGCACGCGCGAACGCCGCCTCGACCGTCGAGCCGAGGATCCGGAACAGGTCCTCGTCCGTCTCGGAGAACCGCTGTTCGGCGGTGGTCCCGACACCGAGCAGCCCGAACTCACCCAGTGGCACGAACAGGCCACTCCCCAGTTCGGTGTTCGACTCGTCGAGTGCCACGTTGTCCCGTAGATCGTCGTAGATGCGAAGCTCCGACGCCTCGAACGCCGCCCAGACGGGGCTTTCACCCGGCTCGACCCGCGACAAGTCGCCAAGCAACGCGTTCGTCGCCTCACTCGTCGCCAGCGGGACGAGCGCGTCGGCGTCGTCGGCAGCCGCCCAGACCCCAGTGAGTTCGAACCCGAGAATGTCGACCGCAGCCTCGATCGCTAGCTCCCCGATCTCGACGCTCGACTGTGCCCCACTGAGTCGCTGGGCCGTCTCCTGTAGTGACCTGAGCTTCGCTTCGAGCTGTTTCTGCTCGGTGATGTCTTCGAGCACGGCGAGGATGCTCGTTACCTCGCCGGTACCGTCGGCGATCGGCGCGACCGACAGGAGCAGATCAAGCTCCTCGCCGCCTTTCGTCGTCCGTCGTATCTCTTTGCCGCGGATCCGCTCGCCTCGCATGGCCCGTTCCCGATATGTCGTGAACTCGGCTCGCTGCTCTTCGGGAACCATCGGATTCGGCTCGCCGAGGACTTCCTCTCGGGACCAGCCGAACATGGCTTCGGCCTCGTCGTTCCAGCGCGTGACGGTGCCGTCGGTGTCGATCTCCATGACCGTGAGTGGCGTGGCCTCGATGAGCGACTCCAGTCGCTGGTTCGTCGTTTCGAGGGCCTGCTCTCGCTCGACCTGTTCGGTCACGTTCCGCGCGATGCCCACGATCCGAACGATCTCGCCGTCGACGATCACGGGCGCGAGGCTCGTCTCCCAGAATCGGGCGTCGTCTGCGATGTCTAACTCTTCGCGATACGAGACCGGCGCACGCTCGTCGGTACAGCGCGTGTAATTCGCTTCGAGTTCGGCCCCTCGCTCGTCGCCGAAGATCGCCCGCGGGGTCTTCCCTCGCACGCCTTCGGTCGTGAGTCCGGTCTGTGTCTCGTAGCCGGCGCTGAGGCGGGCGAACTCGAACGCGGGACTCGCGCCCGTCGTCTCGACATCGAGCAGGAAGATCGCGTCCCCGGACGTCTCCAGCAACGCCTCGTACTCTTCGGCGAGTTCCCGATACTCGCGTTGCTGGGTCTTGCGCTCCGTGATGTCCTGTAGCACGCCCCGGAGCACGGGATCGTCGTGCTGTGTGCTGTCGACGCGCTCTCCCCACGCCCGAACGTCGCGTACGTCACCCGTCTCTCGCACGATTCGGAGATCGAAGTCGTAGCGTTCTCCCTCCTCGATCGCCCGGTCGAGGGCGGCCGAAATCGTCTCTCGATCGTCGGGATGATAGAAATCGATCGCGTCGTCGACCGACGGCTCGTAGTCCTCGTCGACACCGTGAATCCGACGGACGCCGTCGGACCAGTCGAGGTCGTCCGTCGACGGGAAGTACTCCCAGACGCCGATCTCCGCGATGTCCTGCACGCGTTCGAACAGGAACTCCTGGCGTTCGAGTTCCGCTCTGTCCCGACTGCGCGCTATCTCGGCACTCACGAGCTCCGCCAACAGTTCGACGAACGTCTGTTCGAGTGCCCCGAACGGGGCGACCCGTGTCGCCGGACTGGAAAAATTGACCGTTCCGTAGCGGTCGCCGTCGACGACGAGTGGCGCGCCGATGTACGATGCTAGCTCGAACTCACGGTAGGCAGGATGACTCTCCTTCCCGTCGGCGACGGCGTCCGCGAACGAACAGATCGCGTCTTGCTCGACGACCCCCTCGCAGTACGTCGACGCCAGCTCGAACTGGTCGCCGGCCTCGATGTCGTCTCCCGGCGCGTGGACGGCGTCGACGGTGTAGTCGCTGCCCCGAATCCGCGAGACGATACCGATCTCAAGCCCCAGCGTTCGACACCCCACCGCCAGCAGCTCCTGTAGACGGGTCTCTGTCGAGACATCGCTCTTTGCCATGATGGTCTGGAGTTCCCGGAGTGCGTCCCGCTCCCGTTCGAGCTGTCGGTTGGCGTCGCTCTGTTCGGTCACGTCTCGGGCGACGACGAGCGCTTGCGGGTTCGCTCCCCGTTCGAACGGCGTGACGCGAACATCGAACGTCCGCTCGTCGCCCCCGGCCGCGATGTCGAGTTGCAGGTCCGCATCGTACAACCCAGTGAGGCCGCCATCTCCCGCTGCCCCGTCGAGGGTCGATTCGACGACCGTCGAAATCCGCTCCATATCGGCCTCGCTCACGCGGTCACCGACCACCGTTTCCAGTTGTCGCCCCGAGAGATGTGTCGACTGGTCGCCCGCGATCAGTCGCTTTGCCGCCCCGTTCGCGAACTCGACCGTCCCCGTCTCGTCGAGGACGAACACGATGTCGTGGATCGTTTCGAGGATCCGTTCGCTCCGTTCGATCGCCACTTCGCGCTCTCGCCGTGCCGTAACTTCCTGTGAGAAGACGGTCAAGCCGTCGTCATCTGGAAACGCCCGCACTTCGACCCAGTAGTCGAACGGCTCCCCGAGATACTGTTCGAACGACACCGGCTCACCGGTCTCCATCGCGGTCCGGTATCTGTCTTCGAGCTCCGTCCCGACGATCGACGGGAACTCCTCCCAGATCGTTTCTCCGACGAGCGCGTCCGGGTCACGGTCGATGCGATCGCCCATCTTCTCGTTCATGTACTCGATGCGCCACTCGCTGTCGACGGCGTAGATCGCGTCAGTCGCGCGTTCGAGCGTCCGCTGGAACCGGTCGGACAGTCGCTCGGCGGCCGCCTCCTTCCGAGCCGCGTCGACGAGCGTCCGAACCCGGCGTGCGAGCAGTTCGAAGCTGTTCTCACCCGGGCGCATCGGGATGTAATCGGACACGTCCGCCTGCGTCGCTTCACTGGCGATTCGTTCGCTCCCCCGTCCGGTAAACAGGATCGTCGGCAACGCCTCGTCGTCGGTCCGGAGCCGCTCCAGTAGATCGATGCCCGTCCCGTCGGGCAGTGAATAGGAGGTGACGACGCAGTCGATGCCAGCGGTGTCGAGTCGGTCGAGCGCGGCTGCCGCGGTACCAGCGGTCGTGACCTCGATGGCCGGATCGATGGTCCGTAGTTTCGCCCGTGCCAGTTCGGCGAAGTCGGTGTCGTCGTTGACATACAGAAGCTGAATTGCTTCGGCCGTCTCGCCCTCTGTACGATCCATTATCACTGATACGGACTACGGTTTTATTAATCGAATGCGCCAATTCTTGTCGCTGATACCGGGAAACGTCGACCGGTTTTTCACTCCGAGGTGGCACCCACCTGCTCCCATTTTCTATCGTGCATTGTGGTTTATTTCCCGTTCCCAGCCCACCGACCCGATTGACCGCCTATCACCGCTCACCGACCTCAAAAGCGCCCCGATCGGCGATCTATGGCGTTCCGATCACTGGCCGGAAACGCGGTCTTTAAACTGGTGGACGGTCGGGTACACAGTATGACTGCTGCGGACGGGACGAACGTCCTCTTCGTCGTGCTCGATACGGTCCGCAAGGACCACCTCTCGGTCTATGGGTACGACGAGCCGACGACCCCGACGCTCGAACGGTTCGCCGAGGAAGCCGCAGTGTTCGAACACGCCGTCGCACCGGCCCCGTGGACGCTGCCGGTCCACGCCTCGCTCTTTACTGGCCTGTATCCCTCCGAACACGAGGCGACACAGGAAGATCCCTACCTCGACGGGGCGACGACGCTCGCCCAGTCCCTGTCGCGGGCCGGCTACGACACCGCCTGTTACTCCTCGAACGCCTGGATCACGTCCTATACGAACCTCACGGCGGGCTTCGACGATCACGACAACTTCTTCCAGATCATGCCAAGCGAGTTCCTTTCGGGCCCGCTGGCGCGGATCTGGCAGACGATGAACGACAACGACACGCTCCGTGGTCTCGCCGACCGCCTCGTCCAGATGGGCAACAAGGTCCACGAGTACTTCGCCTCAGAGGGCGGCGGCGACACGAAGACGCCCGCCGTCATCGACAAGACGATGGATTTTATCGACGACTCCGAGAACTTCTTCACGTTCATCAATCTGATGGACGCCCACCTCCCCTACCACCCGCCCGATGAGTACGCCGAGCAGTTCGCGCCCGGCGTCGACTCCACCGAGGTGTGCCAGAACTCCAAGGAGTACAACTCCGGCGCTCGCGACATCGACGCCGAGGAGTGGGACGCCATCGAGGGACTGTACGACGCCGAGATTCGCCACATCGACGACCAACTGGATCGCCTCTTCACCCATCTCAAGGAGACCGGCCAGTGGGAGGATACCATGGTCGTGGTGTGTGCCGACCACGGCGAACTCCACGGCGAGCACGATCTGTACGGCCACGAGTTTTGCATCTACGACCCGCTCGTCAACGTCCCGTGCATGGTCAAGCATCCCGACATCGAGGCCGACCACGACGACGAGACGGTCGTCGAACTCGTTGACCTCTACCATTCGGTACTCGATGCCACGGGCGTCTCCGGCGACGGCGTCGCGCTGGACCGGACCCGGTCGTTGCTGTCGGCCGACTACCGCGACTTTGCGGGCGAGATCGGCACCGGCGACGGCGCACACGGTCCCCGCGGCGACGTGGGCTTCGTCGAGTACCACCAGCCGGTCGTCGAACTCCGCCAGCTAGAGGGGAAAGCAAACGCCGCCGGCATCGCACTCGATACCGACTCGCGCTTTTACTCCCGGATGGGTGCGGCCCGCTCGACCGCCGGCAAGTACATCCACTGCACGCGCATCCCCGACGAGGCCTACCGCATCGACACCGACCCCGGTGAGACCGAGGACCTCTCGGGCGGCGACGACGAGGAACTCGATGCGCTCGAAGAGCAACTCAACGACTTCGTCGACCGCGTCGACGCCGACTGGCCCGCGGAGGCAGACGGCACCGACGGCGAGGTGCTGGACTCGATGGATGACGACGCGAAGGATCGACTGAAAGATCTGGGTTACATCGACTGACCGTGACCGACGACGGCCACGCGCTCCTGGAACTGTTCGACCGCCGGACGATCGCTCAGATCGTTCTGGGCTTTGCCATCGCCGGGCTGGTCCTCTTCTTGCTGGTCGATTTCGTCGGCACGAAAGACGTACTCGACCGCCTCGCCGGCACGGAACTGCGCTGGCTGGCGATGGGCTGTCTCTCGACGCTCCTCTGTCTCACCGCGTGGGGGAAAGCGTGGCAGATCGTCCTCGACGTGGCCGGCGTCCGCGAGTCGTTTCGTCGGCTCGTGGTCACCTACTACGCCGCGACCTTCGCCAACTACGTCACCCCGCTGGGACAGGCCGGCGGCGAGCCGTTTATCGCCTACGTCCTCTCGCGGGACACTGACGCCAGCTACGAGGACGCGCTGGCGTCGGTCGTGACGGCGGACCTGCTGAATCTGCTGCCCTTCGTCACGTTCTCCGGCGTCGGGTTCGCCGCGTTGCTGTATCAGGCCCAGCTACCGGACGTACTGGAACCCTTTGCCGCCGCGCTGTTTGGCGTCGCGCTCGGTGTTCCGATCCTCGCCGCCATTGGCTGGCGCTATCGGCTTCGGCTGGGTCGCTTGCTCATCCGTCTCACTGCCCCGATCGTCCGCCGGACGCCACGGTTCTCCGTCGATTCGCTACGCGGGCGACTGCGCGAACTCAACGACGCGTTCCAGCGCATCGCGACGGACCGCTCGGCGCTGGTCCGCGCGGTCGCCTTCTCCTACGTCGGCTGGATCTTCTTCGCGCTGCCGCTGTACTTCTCGGGGCTGGCGGTGAGCGATGCGACGATCCCACTGTTGCTCGTCTTTTTCATCGTCCCAGCGAGCACGCTCGCGGGACTGGTCCCCTCCCCCGGTGGCTCCGGCGCGGTCGAGGCTGCCCTCGTCATCCTCGTCGTCGCACTGACGCCCGTCGCCGACGACGGCGCGACTGCCATCTCGATCCTCTACCGGGTCGCGAGCTACTTCTTCGCGCTCGGGATCGGTGGGCTGGCCGCGGTGTACGTCATCCAGCGGAACTAGCTCGCCCTTCTCCGACCTGCTCGACTATCGATCGTCTTCCCACGCCTGCACCAGCGCCGTCAGCGTCTCAGTACCACCTTTTTGCTGCGGGGGTATCCTCACTTCGTTGCGGGTACCCCACTTGCAAAAACGTGGGCGAAAAAGCCGCTCGCTCCGCTCGCGACCGGTTTGATCGAGACTCTCACTGGCCGTCCCGCTCCCAGGCGCGCACCAGCGCAGACAGTGTTTCGTTGACCGGCACAGCCACGCCCGCCGCGTTCGCCACGACGTAGCCGTTGATCGCGTCGATCTCCGTCCCTCGGCCGCGCTCTACGTCCTGACGCATCGACGAGGTGTTCGCGGCGGTGTCCTCGGCTACGCCAAGCGCTGCCGCGACCGCGTCGTCGTCCGACAGATCGACGCCCTGATCGCGGGCGACGGCCGCCGTTTCCCGTGCAGCGCGCTCGGCCACGGTCCGGGCGGGACCGTCGACGAGCGCACCGTTTGGCACCCGAGCGAGTGCGGTCGTGGCGTTGATCGCGGCGTTGACGGCCAGTTTCTCCCAGAGACGGGCAGGCATGTCGTCGGCGACGGTCATCTCGATCCCGCTGGTCTCGAACGCCTGACCGATGCGGTCGGCGACTGCGGAGTCCCCACCTTCGCGTGCCCCCAGTACCACCTCACCGACGCCGGTACATTCGACGACGCCGGGACTGTCGAGACGCGCGCCGTAGGTACAGGTCCCCGCGAGCACCGGGCACGCCAGCGCGCCGGCCAGTCTCGCCTCGTTGCCCATCCCGTTTTGCACCGAGAGGCAGGCATCGAGATCGCAGTCGGCCAGTGCCTCGGCCGCCTCCTCTGTGTCGCCGGCCTTGACCGCGACGACCACGAGGTCGGCGCTCGCCGGTGGGTCGGTCCGGGCGGTGGGCGTGACCGTCGCCTCGATCTCGCCACGGACTCGGAGGCCAGCGCGCTCGACCGCGCTCACGTGTGGCTCGCGCCCGACGAGTGTCACGTCGTGTGCGCTCGCGAGCAGGCCACCGAGCAGGCTCCCGAGGCTGCCCGCACCGAAGACGACGATTTCCATACGACCTCTGGGCGGTGGGCGGGCAAAAGCCCGACGGCCAGCGATCAGCACGCACTTGTCGGGCGGTCGCCAACGGCGGGTATGACCGACGAACGTGCGGACGTGCTCCGGGACGCCATCGATATCGGGCGACTGAGCGACGCCGTCGTCGACGCGTGGCTGGCGGCCGGCGACGTGCCGGCGGACGACCTGTGGGCGGACGGCGAGCGCGTCCGTCTCAGAGTCCCGGCGACCGATGACGCGGCCCCGCTGGACGTGTTGGCGGCCGTCCTCGATGCCTGTCCACGCCGACCCGACTCGGTCGTGGTCCACGTCGACGCCGGCCGCCGTGACGGCCGAGAGCGCGTCCGCTCGGCACTGGCAGACCTCGCGGCCCATCCCCGTGTGACTGTCGGGACCGACGAGACGACCGGCTCGCTGCCACTGACCGACGACACCTTCGCCGCGCTGGCTGCTCTCTCGCCGTCGATCCGACACCTTCTCGTCCGGGACACTGAGGGCCACCTCGTCCTCGCACGGACCGGGGAACGATTCACCTTCGCGCTCCCCGCAGCGGCACTCGATACGGTGCGGTCGGTGCTGTCCGAGGATCTGGCTGCGCGACTCGAACCGGTCGAGTGACCGGGGTCGCCAGTCGACGGAGTGACACGGCCATGCGCCGGTCGTGTGGCGCTCCGCCCCGCCTTATATATCTTTCTGCCACTTTCTCGGCTGGAACAACTTCGAACGGTATTACGGTGTTCCCGATCGAACACGAGTGTATGCCGATCGACAGCGACCTCTCACACTCGCTCCAGGCGTTGCGTGAGGAGCACGTCCACTTCGGGCTGGCAGTGCTGATGTTCGGACTGCTGATGCTCTGTCTCGGCTACGTCGCCGGCGCGCTCTTGGCCGGGACACCCCTCGATGACCTCCTCTCACTGCTGGTCGCCGGTGTCTGTCTCCCGATCACGATGCTTTTCGTCCTCATCGCGGACGCGCGATCCGCGTGACCGAAACCGCTGTCACGCCGGTCTGTTCGGCGGTGCTCGTTGCGCTCGCTCCGAGTCTTCTAATCCTCACTCGGATTGATTCGCTGCTCGCGCACGAGGCGCTCGCTGAGCAAATCAGTCCTCACTCGGACTGAACTGCTGGGACGGCGATGAACTGCCGTCCCGTGCATTTCAGTCCTCCTGCCAATAGTAAATATCCGTCTTCGGTGCGCCACAGTCGGGGCACTCCTCGGGAATGTCCTCGATCTTGCCCATCGCGCCACACGCCCAGCAGCGCCACATCAGTTCGGCCTCCCCGGCCTCTCCGGCGTGGATGTGCTCGACCGACATCGCTTCGATGCCGTCGTCCAGCGTCACGTAGAAGCCGTGTTCGTCGAAGCCGCGGATCGTACCGAGGGCCTGCCCGTCCTCGTCGTAGACGGTTTCACCGAAGCCGAGACCGAGATCGGTCGCCGCGTCTGGCATGTCTGGCATGGTGTGGGCACGTTCACATTGGTGAGACATAAAGTTCATTGAATCAACTAAAACTTCGGACACCGTCGGGTCCACGTCACAGACAACACGCGGAGGATTTGATTCGGAATTCGATAGATTTTATATTATAATGATATATGGCGGTCGTATAGTGTTCAGAAACGACCTTTCGGAATCCTTCGATCATCTCTGTCGGGACGAAGAGCGACGGGGCGCTGCCCTCGTGTTGTTCTTGATCGCGGCGTTCGCGCTCGGGTACGCCCTCAAGTCCGTCATCACTGGCGAACCGTTCACTGACTATCTCCCGCTCCTGGTCGCGTCCGTCCTCTGCCCGATCACGATCATCTTCAGCCTGCTCTCGCAGGCGGGTGGCGACGAGGAGAGCTGAGGACGGCCCTCCTCACGAGAAGAGGCTCGTGTGGACCGGCGCGTGGTCGGGGCCGTCGTCGTCATCGTCTTCGACGGTGTTCGAGACGGCGTTACCGGCGACGCCCACGTCGAGGAAGTCCGAAAGCGGCGGGCCGACGCGGTCGGGTTCGACGAGGAAGGCGTCGTGGCCGTACTCGGAGTCGACGACGTGGTGGGCGGTCGTGGTGTCGGTCGCGCGGAACGCCTCGGCCAGTTGCTCGGACTGTGCGGTGGTGAAGTGCCAGTCGCCGGTAAAGGACATGACGAGGGCCTCGCCATCGAAGGCAGCGACGGCGTCGGCGTCGGACTCGAACCCCGAGGACAGATCGTAGTTGTCCATCGCCCGCGTCAGGTAGAGGTAGCTGTTGGCGTCGAAGCGCTCGACGAACTTCGTGGCGTTGTGATCCAGATACGACTCCACGTCCCGATACGGGAAAAAGCGCCCCGCGGGGTCGGTCGGGAAGGCCCGCTCGTACTCACGCGTGGCCGCGCGGCGGCCGAACCGCTGTTCCATCGTCTCTTTCGAGAGGTACATCACGTGGCCGAGCTCGCGGGCCAGCGCCAGCCCTTCGTCGGGATCGGGCTGGTCCTCGCCGTAGTAGTCGCCGCCTGCCCAGGCGTCGTCGGTCGTGATCGACCGGCGAGCGATACCATCGAGTGCGAGACACTGCGGATCGAGGCGGGCCGCGGCAGCGACCGAGACGACGCGTTCGACGTGATCCGGGTGGCGCTTGACCCAGTCCAGTGCGTTCATCCCGCCGACGCTGCCCCCGACGACGGCGTGGAGGTGAGGGACGCCGAGTTCGTCCAGCACGGCCCGCTGGGCCTCCGTCCAGTCCCGGATAGTCACCGGCGGGAATTCGGTGCCGTATGGCTCGCCGGTTTCGGGGTTCGTCGAGGACGGTCCCGACGTACCGTAACAGGAGCCGGGGACGTTGACACAGATCACGTAGTACTCCGTCGTGTCGATGGCCTTGCCCGCGCCGACGATGTTGTCCCACCAGGCGAAGGCCTGATCGGTGTCGTCGAAGCGCCCGCGGCCGGCGACGTGGGCGCTGCCGGTCAGGGCGTGACAGACGAGGACGGCGTTGTCGCCGTCGAACTCGCCGTAGGTCTCGTAGGCAACTTCGAGGTCGGGGATCGTCTCACCGCAGGCGAACTCGAACTCGCCCAGCGAGACGGTCTGGTGGTCGATCGAGAGATACCCGTCCTCAGTCATCGGTCACTGTGCCCCCTCGATGGCCCGCTCCAGATCCGCAATGATATCTTCGGTGTCTTCGATACCGACCGAACACCGCACGAGGTCGGGCGTCACACCGCTGGCGCGCTGTTCGTCCTCGCTCAATTGAGCGTGGGTCGTGCTCGCGGGGTGGATCACGAGCGTCTTGGCGTCGCCGATGTTGGCGAGGAACTGCGCCAGCCCGGTCTGCTCACACACTGCTCGGCCAGCATCGTAGCCGCCGTCCAGCCCGAACGTGACCATGCCGCCGTAGCCGTGATCGAGGTACTTGTCGGCCAGACCGTGGGTCTCGTGGCTCTCCAGTCCAGGATAGGTCACCCACGCCACGTCGGGGTGGTCGTCGAGGAACTGGGCGACGGCCATGGCCGATTCGCAGTGCTGTTCCATCCGTAGCTTCAGGGTCTCACACCCCTGTAGCGTCGCCCACGCGTCGAAGGGCTTCTGGCCGTCACCCAGCGAACGGACGGCCCGCTGGCGGGCAGCCCACGCGAAGGCCTGCTCGCCGAAGCGCTCGGCGAAGGTGACACCGTCGAAGCCGGGACTTGGACCACCGAGTTCCGGGAACTTTTCGGGATACTCTGCCCAGGGGAACGACCCGCCGTCGATCAGCACGCCCCCCACCGTCGTCCCGGAGCCGTGGATCCACTTCGTCGTCGACTCCCAGACGATGTCCGCGCCGTGGTCCAGCGGATTGCACAGGTACGGCGTCCCGAACGTGTTGTCGACGAAGACGGGGACACCGCGCTCGTGGGCGACCTCGGCGATTTCCTCCATCGGCGGGACGACCAGTGAGGGGTTGCCGATCGTCTCGAAGTGGACGTACGCCGTCTTCTCGTCGATGGCGTCGGCGTAGGCCTGCGGGTCCAGCGTGTCGACGAACCGGGTCTCGATCCCTCGACGGCTCCCCATGTTGGCGAGATACGAGTGGGTCCCGCCGTAGATCGACGACGCCGTGACGACGTTGTCCCCCGCACTCGCGAGGATCGACGTGCCGGCGTCGAGCGCCGCCATGCCCGACCCCGTGGCGACCGCCGCGGTCCCGTTCTCCAGCGACGCCAGCCGTTCTTCCAGCATCGACACCGTCGGATTGTCGAATCGAGAGTAGACGTTGCCGGTGTCGTCCAGCGCGTACCGATCCGCCGCGGTGTCGGCATCTTCGAACACGTACGATGTCGTCTGGTAGATCGGCGGGGCACGCGCCCCTGTCGCCGGATCTGGCTCCTCCTGCCCGGCGTGGACACAGCGCGTCCCGAACCCCTGGGTGTCGTCAGTCATGTACAACACTCATATTCCTCTAGACTTCTATAACTACGAGTTACGGCAAAAATCGCAGGTGTGTGGATCGGTCGGACCGGGCAAGGAAGTCACTGCGGTCGGTGAACTGCTCGAACTGGTCGGTGACCCGGTTGCGCTGGGTGTCGGTCATCCGACTGAGGCGCTTGGTCAGGCGCGCACCCTGAATGTCGGCGTCGGGGATGCGGTCGGCCAGCCGTCCGGCGCGGGCCAGCGAGAAGAAGCCCAGTTAATGATACCGCTCAGTCTTGCCGAGCGCAATTCCGAGGTGATCTGCCACGTCGAGACAGGCGTCGACGGCTGGCGAGCACTGTTGAGGTGGTTCGCGAACGGCAAGAAACACACCGCCAGAGTCTAATTCCTCAACGTACCATGCAGGGGCAGAGAGAACCCTATCCCGCCCAATCTCCTCCACTGTTTCTGGGCGAAAGACATTGTATTCATATAGTGGCGGCAGCGTTGACGATGCGAGCTCTTCGATCGAATCGTCCTCACCGATTGCGAGACCACCTCGACGGCCGAAGCCCCACTGTGGGTCGAGTACGTTAGCCGCCTGTGCGTGAATCTCGACAAACTCGCGACGGTTTTGTTTGACTATTTCGATGGCTCCCTCATCGCCCGGGTCTTTTAATCCATAGATCCATGTCGTAAACCGAATAAAGGGGGTTGATTCGTATGATGGGAACCCTGTGCCATTTTTATTGAACCCGATGGAGATGGTTTCCCATGCTGTCTCAAGATTTATTTTAACTGTTGGGTGTTCGTTTGTGATCTTTGCCATCTCTCTGTAGCCCTCCCGAATTTCTTTCCTATTGTCGCCTTGATCTCCGTATACGACTTCGATCTCATTGGAGGAAGACGGACTATCTGTGCCAGCAGAGAGATTTCTAAACAGCGCCTCGTATGTTTCAATCGACGGCTCCTGATCAAATATATATGCGGTCTGTATCCAATCATAATCTTCCATATTTATATTTCGATCACCCCGTTAATACCGTGTTTGTGCTCTCGTCAACGACCTCAATGTTAATATCTGCATTGTTCCATTCTGACGACTGTGAAACCCTATTTTCCCACTCTGTTATCTTTGAGCCAACCATGTCTTGGTCGTTCACTCTACTCGCACGGACTTCCAAAGTGTTGCCATCAAATTCCACGTCTGGATGATCTCGCATAGTCCTCAGTTTCTTCATAAACTGGGCATCCACTTCATCCGGGTCATACCCGAATGAGGACTTTGATTCGATTATTTTCCCTGATCTCAGCTGTATGTCAAGCTCACCCCTGATTTGATTTCCATCTCTGAGCTCAAGACTCATCCGGCGAATGTTTTCTGACCCGATTTCGTCGGCACGCCGAACTTCACGGAGTGCGCCGGCAATATTACCTGGGTCTCTGGCACGAACGAAGTCCTCAACAGGGCCGCGATTCAGACCGTCGACACCTTCAAGATTGTTTGCGTATCTTGCAAAACTGTCAATCTCATCCACGTCTGTGAGACCTGCATCATACTTTTCGGCTGCAGCCGCACGGAAATCATCAGCACTGTCAAACTCTACCTCAAGGAACCGACGAAGTTCGCTGCCCTCAAATTCATCGAACAACCGAATCCCCGAGCCGCCGGTTTCCTCAATGACTTCACGAGCAACTGCCGGATCATCTAAATCCTCAATGGTGCCAACGACACGATCAATCTGGTCGTATGAATTGACCTTATCACCGTCGGCGGCCCGGAAGATCGCTTCTCTGAACTCATCACCACAATTTCCACCACCGCTGACGAGCAGAGTAGTGCCGCCATCGACCCTGAACTGACGGTCTGTCCCTGACAGACCACCGGCACCGAATGTCGGCAGCGCGCGACCACAGCCAACGGACATTACATCGTCGAAGGTTTCGCGGTCGACTTTTCCGGCGAAGCGTGCTGCTCCAGTCCCCATCGAGTCCATCAAGTCGGTGAACGCTTCCTTGCGATCACTGTCGAGGTCGTCGTACCGTCGCAGACTCGTCGCGAGTTCGTCACTGTCCACCTCACCGTTATCGAGCGCTTTGGCGAAGCGGCGCTGGACGTCGCCGTCGTCGAGTTTGAGCAGGATGTCGGCGGCGTCAGAGTCGGTGTCACTGAGCGCTTCGAGCGCTTCCTTGCCGGCGTCGTCGCTGGTCTTGAACAGTTTGGCGGCTTTGGCCGATGGCGCATCCACGTCGAGGCGGTCGAAGACATCGCCGTCGAGATCCTCCAGTCGCTCGGTGACGCGGTTGCGCTGGCCGTCGGACATCTTCTGAAGCTGCTTGGTGAGCCGGCCGGTGCGGATGTCGGTGTCGGGGAAGCGATCTGCAATGCGGCCGGCGCGGGCCAGTGACCGCGGTCCGGCACCGAGACCACCGGGGACGCGATCCGGGACGGCCTTGTCGATGGCCTTGAGGACGCGCTGTGCCTTGCGAGATTGGCTGAGGACGGTGCCAGCCACCGAGGACCCGCCACTCAGCGCGGCGGGGAGGGTGATGCTGTGATATCAGTTGCCACTCTGAGATTGGTACACGTCACGCAACTGGTCAATATCCTCTCTCAGACCCTGATATGCCCTTGATTCCTTCGCCAGCGTGGGATTGGTATTGGACACAAACCGTTCAAATTCTGTCGCGTCGTCGATGACAGCTCCAACGATGGCATCTGTCGTTACAGTCGCAATAGGCTCAAACGGTTCCCGAGCGTTCGGGTTCTCAATCCCCTCTCTTGAGTAGCAGAGTGTAAATCTAACCTCGTCGTCATTGGCTGGCTCGGCGACGACATAGACCGGCCCATTCGCTGCGGTAAACCAGCCACGTTCATCATGCAGACAATCGACTAATGCCTGAATTAGCCCCCCAAACCAACTCGTCAGGTACTCTTTCATTCCCTTGTCATCGTTTCCCCCTACAAGGAGTTCCCCTTCGGCTTTGATCTCATCGATCCAACCCAGTGGATCGTCAGCACCTTCTTCTATTTGTTTTCGCAGTTCGTCATCATATCGTATGGATGTCTCGAATGCTATTATTTTAGATGGATTTCAATGTCAGTCGCTTCTTATATTGTCAAGCTAGTCGTTCTCGTCACGGATCCACACCCCAACATCTGGACCCTGTTCAAGGACTACCGTCTGGTCCGACAATCACTTTTACCCGAGCGGTTTGGCGACAGTCTCGCTTTCGTACATAACTATCGGTGCTGATCTCAGTAATCTCCTGCCTGTTGCTTCTGCACCGCTTCGGTTCTCCCTTCAATCTGTTTTATAATCTCACAATCTTTGAGACCAGCGTCGATCTCTACCACTCTCTCGATAAACGTGTTTGCCGCTCTGAGGACTCCGCAGGTCCAGTCTTGCACTGATGTTTTTCCAGAGCGGTCTGCACTCGTCCGTTCTGTTGGGTCACGTGCTCTCTTTTGTGTTATGGATCTGACAATCTCTATCTGGTCACCACTACTCGGTTCGACGGCCATCCACGATGGGCCATATTCGAACTCAACGACATATGTGTCACCAGTAGCAACTGCTTCCACTGACTCTAACAGTTGTAGTACAACGCTACCTGCAAACCCAGTCACGTGATTATGTTCACCACCGTACAGTGAGGTATTGTCGACTGTAATCCCACAGCTAATCCAGCTGTCTGGATCACAGTTTTCTGAGACCGCCTCTCTGTATTCACCGTCGAATTCAAATTCGATCTGAACGTCACAGTTCTCAGTGTTCTCTTTCATGATGTCTCAACAAATCCTCCGTTCCCGTTATTTAGATCCGGGACCCAGCGAAGGACATCCGGGCCGCTGAGCGGATATGCAGTATCGATTCCATTGTCGGGTCTCACGAAGACTCGCATACTGTCAATGCCACTATTCGGATAACCGTTCTCTACTGGTTCAAGATAATATCGCGTTTTCTGACCTTGCTGAGTTGGTTGTCCCTCATCGATAGCGGTGTAAATCATCGACAGCACTTCGTCTTCAGTAACCCTTTCCGGCAATTCCGTACCCTTGACGGTCTCTCCAGTCGGGAAAAGACTGGTTCCATCTTCTGTATTGATGCTATACTGTCCATCTATGTGTCTTGCCGTGATATGCTCAAATCCACTTTCGGTATCTTCGTTCTGTATCCTGATCACTTCACCATCACGTTTGACCACACCACTGACTTCAGTCAAATGATCTTCCTCTGCGACATCAAGAAGTTCTCCTGTGGAAAGGTCGGAATCAACGAGGGAGTTCGGATTTTCTTTCGTCTCAAGCATGCCGAGCAGTCGCTGGTAGTCCGCTCGATCCATCTCACCAGCGTCCAGCAGGTCGTTCGCACGGCGGATGTCGTCGGCGTCCAATCGCCCAGCAGTGTGCTGGCGGACGGTCCGGGTTGCCGTGGGACCGTCGACACGATTCAGCAGTGCCATCCCTTCCGAGCCAGTGTCGTCGACGAAGCGATCGAAGTCGATGTCGTCGTTCGAGGCACTCCGAACGACATCGTCGGGCACGCCAGTGCCGCCGTCAGGGACGACCCCGCTGTCGGGAGTGCTATCGCGGAACAGCAGGTCGAAGGAGTCGTCGCTGAGTGACTGGCTGAACTCGACGCCCTGGTCGCCGTTCCTGCGCAGCATACTGCGGTAGGTCGAGTGACCGACCGCCCCCAGAGAGTTGTAGCGGGCCATCTCTTGGGCGATGTCTGCGGTCCCGACATCGGGGTTCTCGGTGTAAGCACGTGCGAGCCGGCGCTATACTTAAAACCTGCATCGGGGATATTGGGCTGCTTGAGTCCACCTCAACGACTCTAAAGATACACTACAAGGAAAATCTCAGAACAGGCTTTGCGTGGTTGGTCGGCTCTTTTATCCTGACACCTCCTAATTATATTCGATGTCTAATAGATGATTGTCGACCTCGTGATCTGGCTGTCTACCATCCCAAGGCACCTCCGTTTTTACAATTAGAATGTGCCCTGTGGGGAGTTCCTTAACCTTCCACGCTGGCACTTTTAATACATTCTCCCGACCACCAAAAGCCGAAATCAGTGCTGGTGAATATACGCCAAGCCATGGGATTCGGTCCAATGAAATCGGAACCTGTTGTGGCAAGACATCCACAGGCCTAATGTCTGATTCCGTATGAGTGGTGCTGACCGTGGCGACATATTCTGGTTCAAGACTGGTGGTTAGCTGTGATATTAAATCAATCAATATGTGTGCCAGTCTATTTTCGTCGTTTGCCTTGGTGGAGTTAGTCAGATTCTCCATATCTGTCGATATCTCTAGATACGAATTCGGGATTTTACGGCCGTCCGATTTGACTGCCGATAGGGTAATTGTTGCATCTTTGGTCCGAACAATAATACGGACATCACGATCTAGATCATCAATTGAGGTTTCTTCAATATCGTTTACGAGTACCTGTAGATCGTTATCGTGGATTATCCGCGAGATCGCTTCGGCGACTGTCGTTACGGCTGGAGGATCACGCTCAAAGAAGCTGACCGTTACGACGCCATCATTCATACTATCCATCTACCTCCTCATACGATTTGAAATTTGATTCGACTCTAATCGACGATACCAAACCCCAGCAGATCTGTTCTGCTAGCTGTGAAATGTATATTCTCTCCCTCACAGATTTGCGACGGGACATCATGAGTATCAACCACAATTGTTCCCTCCTCTATATCGACGAGTGCTAACCGCTCATCTTCGAATGCACTCTGTTTCAACCGCACCCCAGCATCCAAATCAGTTGTCTCATCATAGAGGAAGATATCTCCAAGAAGTTCTCCCGCCTCTTCTACAATCTTGACAATCTTCCCTTTGAAGGTGTGCCCAACCCAGTCATTCGGTTTTTTATCATTCGGAATTATTCCGCAGCTCTCAAATTCCGTTTCATTGATTCTTATTTCCATCGTCGGCCTCAGCACTGCGTTAAGCCGCTGCCCACTGAGCCACTCGGACGCCGCAGTCCGAAGTGTATTGTCGGTTCCTTCTTTATAGCCGTCGAACACTCCGAAATGATTGTTCTTCGACCTGAGTATTACTGTCCGCTGCCCATTTTTTTCGCTTACAGCATCGATCCGCGTCTTCATTCCTATTTCTATCATTTCTACCTCGCTATTGACTGTGGATACGCTGATTGGACGAATCCATTCGAGCCAACGTACACTGTCAGTGGTCTCTTCCCCTCTTCAACTGTGTAGACGAAGACTGGTTTTCCATCGGATGTAACCAACGTTCTATCCGGGTTCTGTATCGCCTCTTGTACAACTGCTTCGACATCGCTGCTCGTCTCGACTGAGTCATACTGATTAACCATATCGCTCGTGTGCTTATCATCAATATGCCGCCAACCGGTACCGTCATTACCTGGAATGCCTCTCTCCAGCCAAATGACTTGGTCTTCAAGCCCTTCCACATCTTGACCCTTCTTAATGATCCATCGAGTCTCACTCGTGTCTCCATTGTTGTCTACGACTTCGAATATATCTGCGGAAGTAATGTCTTGGTCGATAAGCGGGTCAGTATCCTTCGTCTCAAGCATGCCGAGCAGTCGCTGGTAGTCCGCTTGATCCATGTCACCAGCATCCAGCAGGTCGTTCGCACGGCGGATGTCGTCGGCGTCCAATCGCCCAGCAGTGTGCTGACGGACGGTCCGGGTCGCCGTGGGACCGTCGACACGATTCAGCAGTGCCATCCCTTCCGGGCCAGTATCGTCGACGAACCGATCGAAGTCGATGTCGTCGTTCGAGGCACTCCGAACGACATCGTCGGGCACGCCAGTGCCGCCGTCAGGGACGACCCCGCTGTCGGGAGTGCTATCACGGAACAGCAGGTCGAAGGAGTCATCGCCGAGTGACTGGCTGAACTCGACGCCCTGGTCGCCGTTCCTGCGCAGCATACTGCGGTAGGTCGAGCGACCGACCGCCCCCAGAGAGTTGTAGCGGGCCATCTCTTGGGCGATGTCTCTGGTCCCGACATCGGGGTTCTCGGTGTAGGCCCGTGCGAGGCGGCGCTGCATGGCGGCCTGACCGCGCAGGGAGAAGTACAGCCGCAGTGCGCCAGCCCGCCCCTGGCGGGCGAGACTCGACACCAGAGAGAGTCCGCGAGCGCCGGATTGCCTGACGACGCTCCCGACCGCGTACCCGGGACCACGAATGGGCGTCGTGATCGGATCGAAGCCGTCGGGTTCCTCGGTCGCTCGCTGGATGGTCTGCCAGCTGTCGTCACCGAGCTGACGGAGTCTGGTGGCGACGCGTGGCTGGTCGGGGACTGGCGTCCGCTGGAGGGCTGCCCGGACCGTCTTGGCATCGACAGGGATCGTGTCGGCCGTCTTGAGAGCGAGTTTCGCCGCGACACGGAACGTGGTTCCCTTGACAGCGATACTGGCTCCCTGATAGAGCCGGGTATAGCCCCTGAGATAGCGTGATTTGGCAACGGTACCGAGTCCTTTGGAGAGTAGCGCTTCGGCAGCGACTGTTCCCAGTACGAAGCCGGTGAGCCACGTGGCACCGAAGCGGAAGTAGTAGGGTGACTCGATGTCGAACGGATTGTGTTTGTCTTGGAAGTCCGTGACAAGCCGTGGCACTTGTTCGAGTAGCGCTGGTCTGAGCTGCGTCAATGCCGTGACGCTCTCGACGATCAATCCTGGATTGAGCGCCAGCTCGGCGAGTCCGACGACGGTCTCTCTCGCTCCCCACGCAGCCCCGTCAGCGAGTGCGATGTACTGGATGACGGCGGCTTTGACGGGATCGACCTCGCCGTCAGCGAAGGCAGCGGGTATCATCACTGGACTGATGTTCGGTAAGTCAGCAATGCGCTCGGCAATACGGGGGATCGCAGAGGTGCCGACGTACTGCCGGCTGTTGTTGTTGCCGTGGCTGTCGACGGCATTGATCCGAACTCTCGACAGAGTTATGAACGAAGTCAGACCAGTGACGATCTGGCCGCCTTCGCTACGGTTGTACTCGAACTCGACGACGTGGCGATCGATCTCGTCGCCGTTCAGATACTCTGTTTCCAAGAGTTCGCCGTTCTTTATGAATTCGAGACGGTCGACCCCGCTGGGATCAGTGACCTGTAACGTGACTTCATACTCGGTTCGTTGTAGGCCATTCGTGTCGACCGAATCCACGATGACGTTCGGTGCCCGCTGATCGTAGAGCACTGGGCTTTCTCCTTCGTTCTGCTCCTCATCGTCGTCGATCCCGTCGCCATCAGTGTCTTCCGACCGGGGATCTGTGTTCAGCCCTGCTTCGATAGCATCGCTGAGTCCGTCACCATCAGTGTCCACTTTCATTGGGTCGGAGTCGTACTCTTGGGGCGTCAGATACTCTGCTTCGAGCGCCTCGGCATCTGGCTCTTCGGCGCTCTGAAGCGCATCGAGATACGCCTTCGATGTCTCGTTGTCCTTGGAGACGTACCCTTCCCACCCCTGCCGTTCTTCGAGGTCGGTCAGGCCGTCACCGTCGCCGTCGACCTTGTCGGGTCGCGAGTGGACGGTCTGAATCTCCCATTCGTCGCCGTCCAGCGTGAATTCGACTTCCTCGTCGTCGGTGAGGGTGTCGCCGTCGGTGTCGACGTCGTCGTAGTCGGTGGTGATCGGATTGCCCGAGACGCCTTCGTACCAGGTCTCGTCTTCGAGGTGGTCCCAGAGTCCGTCGCCGTCGGTGTCGGTCTTGAATTCGGGCGAGCGGACTTCCAGCGTGGTGCCGTACACTTCCGACGCGAGCGTGACGGTCTCGCCGTCGAACTCGCTGACGTCGATGGTCGTCTGTCTGAACGCGCCGTCGGTCTCTCGGATGATCGATCGGCGTTCGTCGCCGTTCTCGCCGTAGACCGTGAGGTCGGCGTCGCTGTGGTAACCGTAGCTCTCGGTGCTGTATTCGACGGTCAGGAAGGCCGTCTCGACCCCGTCGGGGACCGTGACCGTGAGCAGGTCGCCCTCGCCTTCGACCGGACAGCCGTTCGGGCGCGCGCCCGGCGTCGTGGCACAGTCGTCCTCGCCGTCTTCGACGTCGTCGTCGTCCGTGTCGGGATCGGTCGCGTCCGTGTCCCGGTTGCTTTCGGTCAGGTCGTCCAGCCCGTCGCTGTCGGTGTCGTCGTCGGTCGGGTCGGTGTCGCCGTTGACCTCGGTCAGGTCGTCGAGTCCGTCGTCGTCCGTGTCGTCGTCGGTCGGGTCGGTCTCGCCGTTGACCTCGGTCTGGTCGTCCAGACCGTCACCGTCGGTGTCCGGGTCCGTGGCGTTCGTCCCAAGGTCCGCTTCGCGAGTGTCGCTGAGCCCGTCGTTGTCGTCGTCGGGGTCACAGGCGTCACCGTCACCGTCGCCGTCAGTGTCGATCTGTTCTGGGTTCGCCTCTGCCCGACAGTTGTCCTCGCTGTTGACGATTCCGTCCCGGTCTTCGTCGGGTACGTCCGGGTTCTGCGGTTCCGGATCGTCGTCGTTCGGGACTTCGTCGCCGTCGATGTCGTCGTCACAGGCGTCGCCGACCCCGTCGTTGTCCAGATCCGCCTGATCCGGGTTCGTCGTCTCGTCGCAGTTGTCCTCGTCGTTTCGGATGTCGTCACCGTCGGCGTTCGGGATCGTCGGATCGGTGTCGGCAGGGTCCTCGTCGTCCGGATACCCGTCATTGTCGTCGTCGAGGTCACACGCGTTTCCGTCTTCGTCGCCGTCGGCGTTCTTCTGATCGGGGTTGTACGTGTTCGGACAGTTGTCATTGATTTTCTGGACGTTGTCGTTATCCCTGTCACTGAAGCGATCACGACTGTCTGACCCGTCGTCGGAATCTCCGCTGTCGTCGTCCGAGTCGCCACTGTCGTTATCGCTGTCGTCGTCCGAGTCGCCACTGTCGTTATCGCTGTCGTCGTCCGAGCCGCCACTGTCGTTATCGCTGTCGTCGTCCGAGCCGCCACTGTCGTTATCGCTGTCGTCGTCCGAACCATCCTCCTCGTCAGAGTCTTTCGGACAACCGTCGTTGGACTCGGGTCCGTCGACTCTTTCACAATCATCGTCCGGGTCTGGAACGCCGTCCCCGTCTTTGTCTCTCGGACAGCCGTTTGACTTCAATCCTCTCTCGTTCTCACAGTCGTCTTCGTTGTCCGGAATGCCGTCCCCGTCCGAGTCTGGACAGCCGTCGTTGGACTTGGATCCCTTCTCGTTCTCACAGTCGTCTTTCTTGTCCGGAACGCCGTCACCGTCGGAGTCTTTTGGCTCTGAATCGTCGTCCCCGCCTGTCGGACACGGCGTTTTGTCCTCCCCGTTTGGCGTCCCATCGCCGTCCCAATCTTCACGTGGACTATCGTATGGATTGCCGCTGTTACACGGGTTCCCCGAAGAAATGCTGTATTCGATCGTGCGACTGCTGATGACTCCAAGGCGCTGTGTCGTGTTCGTCGCGTTGGTTGCTGTCGTGGTCGTGTTACGCTCGGAACTGTTGGTGTCTGAAGATATCGTCCCGACGACGATGGAGTCGCCCTCGATCGCACACCCACTCTCACACGTCGGATCGAGATCCGTGATGTTCTGTTCCGTACTCGGTGCCGTCCGGCCCTCGTGCCAGGCGGTCCGATTGAGTACCGTGACGTACCCCTCCACGCTGGCGTTGGTCGTCGCGGTCCCGGTCGTTTCGTTGACCGTCGTGTTCACTTCGACCCACTCGCGCTCGGTCTTGTTCCGGACGAAAATCGAGAGGTTCTCGCTGTGTGAGTCGTTGACCGTCACCGGCACCGACACCGTCGCGTTCGCCCGCTCGTCGACACCCTCGACTTCCACCGTCGGCCCGGCGCTTGCGGCCGTGCCGTTGTGGAAGGTCGGCTTGGCCTCGACCGAGACGTTCGCCGCGAGGTTCCCCTCGCCCGAGACGTTGATCGAAACGCCAGTATCCTCGTCGCTCGCCCGTGTCTCGAACGTCTCGTTGCCGTCAAGGACCCCATCACCGTCAGTGTCGGCCACCAGCGGGTCGGTCCCGAGTGCGATCTCTTCGCCGTCGTCGAGTCCGTCGCCGTCGGTGTCGGCAAGCGTCGCGTTCGTGCCGTACTCGATGACCTCCGCGCCATCGGAAAGCGAGTCCCCGTCCGTGTCGTTGTTGCCCGGGATCGTTCCCAGTTCGAGTTCGCGCTGGACCGACAGCGAGTCGTTGTCGCGGTCTTCCTGGCCGTCGACGGTCCCGTCGCCGTCGGTGTCGGCGCGCGTCGCGTTCGCCCACATCCGCCGCTGTTCGAACCCGTCGTTCAGCCCGTCCCCGTCCGTGTCGGCCACGAACGGGTCCGTGCCCAGTCGGTATTCGGCGGCCGTCGACAGCGTGTCCAGGTCGAAGTCCTCCATCCCGTCGATGATCCCGTTGTCACTGTCGTCGGTGTCGGTCGGTCCGGCATCGCTGTCGTTGTCGAGCGGGTCCGTCCCCGTGACGTTCCGTTCGTACGCCGAGGGCAGCCCGTCGTTGTCGGGATCGTTGTCCAGATACGCCGGCACCGTGTCGTTGTCCGGGTCGGCCAGCCCCTCGACGCCGTCGGGGGTGCCGTCGCCGTCGGCGTCGGTGTCCAGCCAGTTGACCGTCCCGTCGAAGTCCATGTCGTGGAGCAGTCGCGTACCGTTCTCGACTTCGATGGCTGTCTCGATCCCGTCGCCGTCGTCGTCCCGGTCGCGGTAGTCCCGGAGCAGATCCTGGTCCGTGTCTTTGGTCTGCTCGCGAACGTCGACGACGCCGTCACCGTCGCTGTCGGGGTCCAGCGCGTCGATAGTGCCGTCACCGTCCGAATCGATGGCGCTCCCGCCCAGCGTCTCCCGGCCGTCGGGGATGCCGTCGCCGTCGGTGTCGTTGTTCGAGGCGTTGAGCAGCAACTGTCGCTCGCGGGCGTCGCTGATGCCGTCGCCGTCGGTGTCGTTCCCGAAGACGAACGGCTCGAAGGCGGTCGTCTCGTTGCCGAGGCGGTGTGATTCGTTGCTGCGGGCCAGCGCCGCGCCGTCGTGGACGCCGTCGTCGGCCTGCTCGCCGTCCAGAATCTCGATTGCGCTGTCGGGATCGAGCGGGTCCGATCCGATCTCTCGTTCGAGGTCGGCGGGGAGTCCGTCGCCGTCGAGTTGGAGCAGCGTGGTGCTGTGCTCGCCGGTCTCGACGTCGCGTGCGGTGAGCGTGACGTTGGCGACTCGCTGGGTGCGGTTCAGGACGACGGTGAAGGTGTCGCGAGCCGTCGTTGTCGTTTCGTTTGCATCCAGTGGCACCGTTCGGGTGACGTTGCCGTACTGGACGGTGACGTTGTCAGGTGCAGTGCCCACGTCAGCGTAGGTGCCAGTCAGGTAGTACTGGCCGGGGGAGCCGTCGCGCCAGACGGGGTCGACGGTGGGCGCGAGTTCGACGCGGGGGGCCGCAGCGCGGTCGATGGTGTCCTGTGCCATCCGGGCCTGTCGCCAGGCCGACCCGAAGAACACGTGGGCCTGACGCTGTGTGCTGAGCCGACGCGCCCCCTCCATGTCGGCGGCGCGTTCGAGAAGCCTGACGCCGCGCTCGTAGTGGCGTCGAGCGTTGGTCAGTCTCACTTCGGCCTGCCGTGTCGTGTGGGCAGACAGGGCGTCCGACCGAACCGAGAGTGCGTTGGTCGCGCCGTCGATCCTGGTCTTGACGGTGCGGTTGTTCGCCGTCGAGAGCAGCGTCCCCGCCCGGACGGCCGCCTGATTGTCACGCTGGGCGAGGATCCGAAGGTGGGTAAACGCCTGCTGGTCGTTGCGGAAGATCTGTGCGCTGTGTTGGCGCAGCGGGCGCTCGAAGTCAGCCCGCACGCTCGTGAGCACCAGATCCACCGAGCGATTGACTGCCCGACTCTCTCGTTGGGTGTCGGTCTCGATAGCGGAGAGTTCACCCACTGCGTGGTATTTCAGCTCTTCTGGCGTGGCGTCGTCCGGGATGGGCTGATTGCCGACCGGGATCGAGGTGTTGCCACTCGCACCCAATCCCAGCCCGCTGGCGTTGATCGGCACGACGACGGCAGAAAGCACAATGAGAACGGAAAAGACGACCGCGACGAGCGGACGAGAGTGACGTGTCATTGTCGGAAATGTTCATAGCAAGATGTATTAATATCTTCTTATTTTATAGTGTACTCAACTACTGGGGGGCTGGATAAATCTCCCGGCTGATGCTCTCCTCGGCCGATCAATGGTAGCTATTGCACAGCCTCCGCCCGAAATTATATTGTATTGATACTTGTCGTCCCCTGTTGGGACGCTCCGCCGCCCGGTCGCCGTCGAGTGGTGACCAAGACTTATGACACCGCGCCTCCGACATGCGAGCAACTTGAGTACGTTCTGGACACGTGACTCGTGTTGTCTGTGAGCTATGGGAGCAGACGAGTCGCCTTCCGACGACCTCGACGGCCGGCGCGATTACCCGCGGGTGTTGCTCGTCGTCGTCGCGTTGCTGGCGGTGGTGCTGGCGACGACGGCGCTGCCGGCGCTCGCGCCGGCGGGGACCGGCGCACCGGCTGCGGACCTCGTTCCGATTCCCGAACAACTGCGTTCACAGGGCGGCCAGAGCGGTGGCGGCAGTGACGCGGGCAGTTTCGGTGGACTGGGCGCGCTGAGTCCCGGTGACCAGACGACTGTTGGCGGGTCGCTGGGTGGCGAGTCGGCGCTCCGTTCCACGAGTGACGAGGTCCACTTCCGCGTCGAGAGCACGCGACCGAGCTACTGGCGAACGGGTGCCTACGGCGAGTACACCGGTGCGGGCTGGGAACGGCGCAGCGACACGACGCCGGTCGACGGCGAGATTCCCGTCTCGGGCCAGCGAGGCACGGAGATTGCCTACGAGGTGACCCTCGCGAAGGGCGCGTCGTCGCTCCCGACCGTCTGGCAGCCCGCACGGCTCTCGCGGGGCGGCGTGGCGCTGTCGGCAAACGGGGCGATCCAGTCGGACCGCACCGTCGCAGCGGGGACCAGCTACACCGGCGTCAGCTACCGCCCACCGGATGATCCGGCCCTCCTCCGTCAGGCCGGTCGGGACTATCCCGACGCGATCACGCAGCGGTACACGCAGCTACCGGCCGACCAGCGCGACCGACTCGGCCGCTTCACCGACGAACTGACGGCGAACGCCTCGACGGCCTACGGGGAGGCCCGCGCCATCGAGCGGTGGCTCGAAGCCGACAAGGCGTACTCGCTCAACGCCAGCCACGATCAGGCCAGCGACGTGGGCATCGCGACCCAGTTCGTCTTCGACATGGACAAGGGATACTGCGAGTACTTCGCCACGTCGATGGTCGCGATGTTGCGCACGCAGGACATCCCGGCGCGCTACGTCGTCGGCTACTCGACGGGTGAGGCAGTGGGCGAAGACACCTACGAGGTCCGGGGGATGAACGCCCACGCGTGGGTCGAAGTGTACTTCCCCGAGGTCGGCTGGGTCCGCTTCGATCCGACGCCCGGTGACGAGCGCCGACAGGCCGAGACCGAGGCGCTCGGTGAGGAGACCCCGACGGCGACGCCGACACCCACGCCCACGCCGACGCCCACCACGACAGCGACCTCCGGCCGGAACGAGACGAGCACCGAGACTGCACCCACGACGGACACTGCGACGCCGACGCGAACCGACACCACCGACGGCGGCTACGACGTGGCGCTCAATCGGACGGCTGCGCCCGGTCGAATGGTGACGGTGACCGTGACCGACGGGACGACGCCGGTCCCTGCTCTGACGGTGCTGTTCAACGGCGAGGTCGTCGGTGAGACCGACGCAAACGGCAACGTCACCGCCCGCGTCCCCTACGCCGAGTCGCTGAACGTCACCGTCGAGACCGACGGTCGACAGCGCCGTTTCGACGGCACTGGCGCCAGTTCGAGCGACGAACTGCTGCGTCCCCCGCGGCCGTCGCTGGTCGGCTTCGAGTCTTTCGACACGGAGACCTACGAGCTAAACACGACGGCGCGACTGCTCGTCACCGGCAGCGTCCACACCGGGAGCGAGGTGCGAGTGACGGCGCTGGTCGACGGGGAACCCGTCCGGCAGGCCGCGGTGCTCGTCGACGGGGCCGAGGTCACGACCACCGACCGGCGCGGGCGGGCGACGGTCACGCTTCCTGCCAGTCCCGGCGAGACCACGGTCGCCGTCGAACGCGGTCCGGTGAGCGGCAACCGGACGCTGACGCTGTCGTCGCTGAACGTCTCGGTCGAGCCGACCGCCCCGCTCGTGCTCCCAGGGACCGACGTGGTGGTCAACGCCACTCTCGGGGGCGAACCGGCGGCCGGCGCGACGGTGACACTCGACGGCGAGACCGTCGGGACGGTCGGCGTCGACGGCACGGCCCGGGTGACGTTGCCACTCGGGGACGCGGCGACCGTGGGTGTCGCACGCTACGGCCAGTCCGACGGCCGGACGTTCTCGGGGCTGTACACCAACGCCGGTCTCGTCGGCGGCGCTGGCCTGCTGGCGCTGCTCGCCGTGCTCGCCCTCGCACGCCGCGCGGCCGTCACGCCGCGTCGGATCGCGGGCTGGCTGGTCCTGGCTGGACGAACGGTAGTCGCCACTCTCGTCGCCGTCGGCACGCTGCTCGACCGTGCCATCGCGCGACTGTCGCGCCGGCTTCGCCTGACTGTCGATCACCTCCGTAATCTACTCGCCGGCCGGACCTCGCCGGCCGCACTGTTGGCGGCGTTCCGCGCGTGGTTCGACGCACGGTCGAGCGCCGTCGAGGCGTCGCTGTCGGCGGGCGTGAGCGCCGTCTCGACGGTCGCGGGGTCCGACGACGAGGGACCGGCCGACGCCCACACGACGATCCGCGAGGGGTGGGCGGGCTTTCTCGATCACGTCTCGCTCGCTCGGCCCGGCCGCCGGACGCCCGAAGCTATCGCGGCCCACGCCATCGAGGTCGACGACCTGCCTCCCGACGCGGTGTGGACGCTGATCGAGGCGTTCCGGGCCGTCGAGTACGGCCAGCGCGACCCCGGTGAGCGCGTGCCGGCGGTCGACGAGGCACTCGACGCTATCGAGCGAGCGGTCGCCCGCGCCGAGGACGCAGACGCCCCAGACCGGAGCGACGGTGAACCGGGGGTGGCGGACTGATGCGCCTGCGCGTGGTCGTGTTTGGTCTGCTCGGGGCGCTCGCGACGGCCGTCGCCGCCCTGTTGCTGTTCGCTCCCTCGCTCCTGTTGTCACTGCCGAGCGTCGAGGCGGTCGCCTCGCTCGTCGAGACCGTCAACGTCCGGCAGGTCTTGCTGGCCGGCAGCCTCCTCGTGGGGCTGTACCTGACCATCGCCGCACGGTCGGCGACGCGGTCGGTCAGGGAGGGCCAGTCTGGCGACGCCTTCGACGAGGCGACCACGAACCCGCCCGAGGCGGTGACGACGGCCCGCCAGCGCCGAACTGCCGAGGACCTCGACGACGCCATCGCGACCGCCATCGAGGGCGACGACGACGCCTTCGAGGCGGTCCGCACACGCCTGCGCGAGACGGTGACGGCGGCCTACGCCCGGACGACCGGCTGTTCGGACGAGGTAGCGAGACAGGCCATCGCCAGCGGGGACTGGACCGACGACCGGACCGCAGCGGCCGTCCTCGCCGACGAGACCGGCCCAAGCCACTCGCTGTGGTCCCGACTCTCGCTGTGGCTCGACCCCGAGAGCGAACGCCGACGACGACTGACACACGCGGTTCGTGCCGCGCGGGGTTTGATGGAGGGGTGGCGGTGACCGAGCGCGTCCGCCGTCGTGGGGTCGCGTCAAGCGGAGCCGCCACACTCACGGAGGGGTGGCGGTGACCGAGCGCGTCCGTCGCTGGGGCATCGCCCTCGCTGGGACGGTGACGTTGGTCAGCGTCGGCCTGCTGGCCGCGGAGCCGGCGCTGTTTGCCGGCGCAGCGATCCCGCTCGCCTACGTCCTCTTCGGCGCGCTCGCTCGGGTGCCAGCGGCCGACCTCGCGGCCGAGCGAACCGTCGCCGCCGCGGCCCCGACGCCGGGCGATCCGGTCGCGGTGACCCTGACCGTCGAGAACACCGGCGACAGTTCGCTCACTGACGTGCGCGTCGTCGACGGCGTCCCCTCGGAGTTGCGCGTCGTCGACGGGTCGCCACGCGGGTGTGGCTCCCTGCGCCCCGGCGAGTCGATGACCGTCGAGTACGCCGTTCGCTCGAAGCGCGGGACCTACGCCTTCGACGATCCGGTCGTGCGCATCCGCCCGCTGGCGGCGACGGAAGTCGCGACGACGACCGTCGAACCCGACGGCGACACCGCGCTGACGTGTGCCAACGTCGTCGCGGAGGTGCCACTGGCAGACGCCACCTTGCCCCGTGCCGGCACGCTGCCGACCGACAGCGGCGGGAGCGGACTGGAGTTCCACGCCACGCGGGACTACCAGCCCGGTGATCCCGTCTCCCGGATCGACTGGCGGCGCTTCGCGAAGACGAACGAACTCACGACCGTCGAGTACCGCGAAGAGCAGGCCGTCCGCACCGTCCTCGTGGTCGACGCCCGGCCGATCACGCGGGTCACGCCCGAGGCGGGCTATCCGACCGGGGCGGAACTGTCGGCCTACGCCGCCGAGCGCCTGCTCGACGCACTCGCACAGTCGGGTGTCGTCGCCAGTCTCACCGCCGTCGGTCTCGCCGAGGAGGACGTGGTCGGTGGCCTCTCACCCGACGGACTCGCGTGGGTCGACCCCGACGGCGGCGCGGCGAGTCCACAAGCGAGTCGCCTGTTCGACGGCGTCCAGTCGGCGGCCGCCCGGGACAGTGTCGCTGCCAGCGAGGCCGCGCCCGCCGCCGAGCGTGTCGCTGCCGACGGAAGCGGCGCGAGCGCGTCCGACGACGCACGACAGGACCCGGCCGTCCAGCGGCTGCTCGCACGCCTGCCCCCGACCGCGCAGGTCGTCGTCTTCTCGCCCGTCCTCGACGCGTGGCCGGTCGAACTGGCGACGAGCCTGCGCGCCCGCCACTACCCGACGACGGTCGTCAGCCCCGACGTGACCCGCGGTGACGACCTCGCCCAGTCCGTCGCCACGCTGGAACGACAGCTACGGCTCGAATCGATCGAACTGGTCGGCACGACACTGATCGACTGGAATCTGGTCGACCCCATCGACATCGCCATGCGCGCATCCCTCGCGGAGTTGTTCTCACGATGACCGACGACACGATCACCGACGGACCGATCACCGACCGACCCACCACGACGAGCACGGCACTGGTCGTCTGCACCACGCTACTGACGGCGACGGTGCTGGTCCGTGCGATCGGCGTCTCGTTGCCCGCGATGCTGGGTGGGGTCGGCGCAGTGACACTCGGGATCGCCATCTGGACGGCCGGCTGGGAGCGCTACCGGGCTGTCGGGGTGGCGCTCGCCAGCCTCCTCGCCCTGCCCGTCGGCGTCGGTCTCGTCGCCGCGACCATCGGGACCGTCATCGTCCTCGCCGGAGTCCTGTTCCCGGTGCCGTCGCTGTCACAGCTACCGGCGACGGTTATCGATCTGACCGCGCGGGCGATGGTCGTCGTCGGTGCGGTCGGCGCGATCTTCGGCGGGACCGTCGCGGTCGGCAACGTCCTCGATCGCGAGACGGCAAAGCGAGCGACGACGGCCTCCCTCAAGACCACGCTCCTGCCGCTGGCGCTCGGGTTGGTGCTGGTCGTCGGGAAGATTCTGAACTATCTCGAATCCAACACCGACGTGCTCGGCGTCGGCGCGGTCGTCGGCGACGTGTTGCGCGCGACGACGACGGTGCTCTTTGCGCCGCCGCCGACCCGCCCCAACGTGACTTCCTTCCTGCTGTTCGTCGTGCTGGCGCTGCTGGTCACGCGCCGCGTACTGGCCGCGCTCCCCGTCTCCGAACTCGCGACCGGAACGACCGCAGAGGACGCCATCGAGACCGTCCACCGCAGTCTGTTCTGGCTCGCGACGGTGGCGACGCTCGGAATCCCGGTCGGCATTCTCGCCGACTTCCTCGTCCCGGTCACGCGGCTGCGTCGCTTGCTCTCCCCGCCGCTGTTCGACACGCTCACGGCGCTGACGACTGCCACAGGCCCACGGGAACTGCTGTGGTGGACCATCGTCGTCGGCGTCGCGATCCTCCTCGTCGTCTGGCTGTTGCAGCGACTGGTCCAGACGTCCGCCGACCGGATCGGCGCGACGCTGGCTCCCTTCGCCGCGGGGACGCTCGTCCTCGTCGCCACGACGGTCGTCGCCGAGCCAGTGCTGTCGGCGCTGCTCGACTGGGTCGCCGACACCCTGCCCGGCGCGTTCGGCCCACGGTTCCGGGAGATGTCGGGACTGGTCGTGGAGTTCTACGGCTCGCTCGCCATCGTGATGACTGCCGTCGGCGTGGTGTTGTTGCTCGCGACGCTGGCCCTGACCGTCCTGTGGCTCACGCTGCTGACGAAGTATCTGGCGGACCGCACTGCCGGCGTCGGCATCGCCAGCGTGGCCCTGTTCCAGACCGCCGCCTTCGCGGGCGTCGTCGGCGTCTCGACGACGGTGCTGTTCGGGAGCCTGATCGCCGCCGTCCTCGTCTGGGATGTCGGCGAGTTCGGGACGACACTCGGCCGCGAGATCGGCCGCAGTAGCGGGACCCGCCGGACCGAACTGGTCCACGCCACGGGAATGCTCGCGGTCGGCGGCGTCGGCGCGACCGCCGCGCTGGCACTCGGGACCTACACCACCGGCGTCATCTCCGTCGCCAGTGGGACCGTCGTCCTCGGTCTCGTCGCGGTGCTCGCCGGCCTGCTGGCGCTGCTCGTCGCGTTGCGTTAGTGAGGCAGGCTGCAAGCTTACTTGTCGACGGGACGACGCTACCCCATGGAGATCGTCGAAAACACGCTGGACGTCCCCCTCGACGAGGTACTCGCCCGCCCGCTGTTTTGCTTTCTCGCGACCACGTCACCCGCGGGACAGCCTCGTGTCTCGCCGCTCTGGTTCCTGTGGGAGGACGGCCACGTCTGGATCCTCGGTGATACCGTCGGCAAGTCCTACACGGCGCGAATCGAGGCCTGCCCGGACACTGCCCTCGCGGTCGTCGACGCCGACCCGACGACCGGCCGGGTCCACCACGTCGGGATGCGCGGGCGGGCGGCGCTGGTCCCGCTGGAAGCGGACCGCTCAGAGCGATTGCTCCGAAAGTATCTCGGCGACGACCCCTCCCAGTGGGACCCGCGCTTTCGCGATCTGGACCCCGACCGCTGGTCGTTCGTCCGGTTCACGCCAGCAACGGTGGTGGCGCGCGACCAGTCGTTCGCGCCGAGTCTCGACGCCGAGTGAGGGGTCGAGTAGACTGCCCTGTCGCCCCGCCGTTTTCACATTGTGGGAACGTTCGCCTGCGTCTTAGTACTCGCCGGCCGACACGTTTCACATGGAATTCCACGTGAACAGACTGGGTGCGCTCGGCATCCTCGGCGTCTTCGGTGTCGTGACGAACGAACCGGCGCTGTACGCGCTATTTGCACTGTTCGCACTGTTTCCCGTCGACCGGACGATCACTATCGGCGAGCCAGCACACGACTGACCACGTCGGGTTCGGATGTGTCGTCCCGGTTCCTCACTGACGACTACGTCGGCGACACTGCTGGCACCTCGATCCGTTCGAGTACGTCCGCCACGACTGTGGCGGGATCGGTGTCCCGGACGCTGGCGTCGGCGGTCAGGACGAGGCGGTGAGCGAACACGTCGCCGACGACGGTCTGGATGTCCTGTGGGACGACGTAGTCCCGACCCTCGACTACGGCGCGGGCGCGTGCGGCCTCGAACAGGCGCTGGAGACCCCGCGGTGAGACGCCCACGTCGACGCGGTCGTCCTCGCGGGTCGCCCGGCCGAGCGCGACGACGTAGTCCCTGAGCTTCTCGTCGACGGTGACGCCCTCGGCGACCCGCTGGAGGTCCGGGATGCGCTCGGAATCGACGATGGCGGTGACACTCGGGGCCTTTGCGGTTCGGTCGGCCCGCCGGTCGATCAGCTCCCGTTCGCCCGCGAAGTCGGGGTAGCCCATCGCCGTTTTGACGATAAAGCGGTCGCGCTGGGCTTCGGGCAGGCCGAAGGTCCCCTCCTGCTCGACGGGGTTCTGGGTGGCGATGACGAAGAAGGGATCGGGCAGGTCGTGGGTCTCGCCGTCGACGGTGACCTGTCCCTCCCCCATCGCTTCCAGCAGCGCGGCCTGTGTCTTCGGCGGTGCGCGGTTGATCTCGTCGGCCAGCACGACGTTGGCGAAGATCGGTCCCGGCGCGAACTCGAAGCGCCCGGTCCCCTCGTTGTAGACGTTCGACCCCGTGATGTCGGCGGGCAGGAGGTCCGGGGTGAACTGGATGCGATGGAAGGTGAGGTCGAGCGCGTTGGCGAAACTCCGAGCGGTCAGGGTCTTGCCGGTACCGGGCACGTCTTCGAGCAGCACGTGGCCCTGCGCGAGGATACCGGTCAACACCGTTTCGAGGAAGGCATCGTCGGCGATCACTGCACTCCCGACGGCGTCGAGAATCTCGCCACACGCGCGACCGGCGGTCTCGTGATCCATACACGACCGCTGGGCGAGCGGTCAGTTAAGTCTGACCGAGCGAGCCACCCCGACGGCGGAACCACTCGGTGACTGTCGATGGCTGCCCAGTTCACTTGCTCGGCACGCGCCCCACCAGCGATGGGGACCCGGTGCTATCGACACACGTGGGAATCGAAAGAAAGAGCGTTCGCTCGCGCTACGTCGCCGCTTCGGTCTCGGTTTCCGTTTCCTCGGCGGCGGTCTCGGTCTCCTCGGCAGCGGTTTCCGTTTCCTCGGCGGCGGTCTCGGTCTCCTCTGCGGCGGTTTCGGTTTCCTCGGCAGCAGTTTCGGTCTCAGTTTCCTCGGCGGCGGTTTCGGTTTCCTCGGCAGCAGTTTCGGTCTCTTCGGCGGCAGTCTCGGTCTCCTCGGCAGCGGTCTCGGTTTCCGTCTCCTCGGCGGCGGTCTCAGTCTCCTCAGCAGCAGTTTCGGTTTCGTTCTCTTCAGCGGCGGTCTCGGTTTCAGTCTCCTCGGTGACGTTCTCCCCGGGCGTCTCGGTCTCGTTTGCCGGCGCTGGCGTGCCGGGCGTTCCTGCCGGGAACTGGAGGTTCGTGCTGGCGTCGGCGGTCGTCAGGACGCGGAAGGTCGGCGGGACCTCCGTGCCGTTCTCGGCGGGGACGTTGCCGATCGCCCAGCCCGAGTACGCCGTCCCGCCTTCCAGTGTGGCGTCGACAGTGGCGACGACCGCACCGTCGTTGTCTTCTTGTGCGACTCTGACTTCGACCGTGTATTCACCGGCCGGCACAGTCAGATAGTCGGTCGCCTCAGTGTAGCTGAGGTCCTCCGCGAGGACGGTCTCTGCCGTCGCTCCGGTTTCGGTCTCGGTCTCGTTGTCGGCGACGGCTTCGGTCTCGGTCTCGTTGTCGGCGACGGCTTCGGTCTCGGTCTCGTTGTCGGCGACGGCTTCGGTCTCGGTCTCGTTGTCGGCGACGGCTTCGGTCTCGGTTTCGGTCTCTGTCTCGGCGGCACCGTCACTGACGGCCACGATGTCGACCGCGGGCGCGTTCGGCGAGAGGTGGACGAGTCGGAGCGCCGACTCGTCGTCGCCGGGGGTTCGGGCGTCGTCGAGGTACGACTGCGGGACGATATCGCCACCGTCCTCTGTCGAGACCGTCGCGGCGACTGTCGTTGCCGTTCGCTCTTCGAGGTCGACAGTCTCTTCGAACACGACGGCGTCGCGGACGCCCACGACGGTGACTGTCACGGTGTGGTTCCCGGCGTCGAGTGCAAGGTAGTCACTGACGGCACCGAACGGAACGTTCGACGCGACGCTCTGATTGTCGACGTACACGTCGACGGCCCCGGCCCCGGGTGCCGCGTGAGCGACACGGAGGTACGATGTCGTCTGTGTCGACGATTCGCTGTCGTCGTCGGTGTCGGTCTCCTGACTGAAGCCGACCCCGACGAGGGACGCACTCCCGACGAGTGCGACCACGAGAAACAGTACAAGGGCGGTTCTGGATGAACTCTCTGGCATGCACCGGAGTAAAACGGCCTGTCGCCCTTTGTTATGGAAGAGCAAGTGTCTCACGGCGGCTAGCTCCCGTTTTGTAGCCAGTTTCGACTGATTACGGTAATCGTCCGTTGTCCGCGAGCGGGCACAGTAAGTCCCTCCTGTCGACCCTGCTGTCGTCCCGTGAAGCAAGTGCTTATCGCTGGCTTTCCGGGGTAAGTGTCGTTTTCTCGCGCCTCAGACCCTCTCACGCCACCACCGTCACTGACCTCCTCGCCGATGCGCCCAGTCGACGGGGAGCAGCGGCGCTGTGACAGTGTGCAACCGGTATCACAACTACCATACCCCTTCGCTTCTACCCACTACCATACTGCAAGGTGTCTGCCGTGACGAAAAAAAGCGAATACAAAGACGACTATCCCGACAAGACGCTGTATATCCCCGGCCCGACCGAAGTCCGTGACGACGTGATTCAGGAGATGGCCCAGCCGATGTTCGGCCACCGGATGGACCGGATGACCGACCTCTACACGACCATCGTCGAGGACACGAAGGCGTTCCTCGGCACCGACAACGAGGTCATCATCCTCACCGCTTCCGGCACGGAGTTCTGGGAGGCCTCGACGCTGAATCTGGTCGACGAGAACATCCTCGTCCCGACCTGTGGGAGCTTCAGCGAGCGCCACGCCAACGTCGCCGAGCGTCTCGGTAAAACCGTCGACCGCCTCGAATACGAGTGGGGACAGGCGATCAAGCCCGAGGACATCCGTGCCGAACTCGAATCGAGCGAGACCCACTACGACGTGGTCGCGGCCGTGATGAACGAGTCCTCGACCGGTGTCAGGAACCCCATCGAGGAGATCGGTGACGTGGTTGCGGAGTACCCGGACACCTACTTCGTCGTCGACGCCGTCTCCGCGCTGGGCGGGGACTACGTCGACATCGACCAGCACAACATCGACGTGATCTTCACCTCGACACAGAAGGCCTTCGCCATGCCGCCGGGACTGGCAGTGTGTGTCGTCAGCGACGACGCCTACGACCGCGAGGTAGAGAAGGAGACGTCCTCGTGGTACGGTGGCTTCCGGCGCTGTCTGGACTACTACGACCGGAAGGGCCAGACCCACTCGACGCCGGCCATCCCCGTGATGCTGGCCTACCGCAAGCAGATGAAGCACATGCTCGACGAGTCCCACGAGGCCCGCGATCAGCGCCACCGCGAGATGGCCGAGTACACCCGCGAGTGGGCCCGCGACCACTTCGATCTGTTCCCCGAAGCAGGCTACGAGTCCCAGACGGTCTCTTGCATCGAGAACACGCAGGGCATCGACGTGGCCGCCACCATCGAGGAAGTCTCCGAAAAGTACGACATGGTCTTCTCGAACGGCTACGGCTCCCAGCTGGGCGAGCAGACGTTCCGCATCGGTCACATGGGCGAACACGACGTCGAGTCGATCAAGACGCTGACCGACGCCATCGAAGACGTCGCCGGACTGTAGTTTCCAGCGACCGGCCGCCGTGACCGCTCGCTTTCTCTTTGCCGTCGGTATCTGGCAACTCCCTCTCGATTATCAAACATCGAATTTGGGACCATAGGTATAACCCCGTCATCGATAACGTTTCCAGTCGTATGAGCAATCGACCCGTCACCTGGATCGCTTCGCGGTACAGCCGTCGCATCGGTGCGGCGCTTGCGATCACGCTCGGTGTGACGATCTTTTTGGGCACTGTTTTCGCCATCCACGTTGCCACCACACCCGGCGCAGGTCTCGCAGGTGTCGCAGGCACGCTGTTCATTATCGTGCTCAACCTTGGCCTGCTCGGGATCGTCCTCGGTGGCAACGTGACCATCGAGATGCGTCAGCTAACCGACGCTGCCGCCGCGATCGAAGACGGCGATCTGTCGGCCTCACCCGACGTGGACCGCCCCGACGAGTTCGGTCGTCTCGCCGAGGCCTTCGACCGGATGCGTGATTCGCTCGAAGCGGCCTTCGAGGACTCGGAGCAGGCCCGACAGGAGGCAGAAGCCGCTCAGGCCGACGCCGAGACCGCTCGCGAGGAGGCCGAGGCGTTCAACGACCGCCTCCTCGACGAGGCCGACTCGATCGGCGACGCGATGGCGGCCGCCGCCGACGGTGATTTCACCCGCCGGCTGTCGACCGACACCGACGTCGACGCGATCAAGCGGATCGCCGACGCCTACGAGCAGATGACCGTCGACCTCTCGGGGACGGTCGCGGACATCCGCGAGTTCGCGACCACGGTCGAGCGGGCCAGCGAGGCCGTCGCAGAGGACGCCGCCGAAGTCGAACGGCTCAACGAATCGCTGGTGTCGGACATCCGTGAACTGGCGACCGACGTCGAAACGCAGGCCGAGCGACTCCAGAGCGCCGTCGCCGAGACGAACAATCTCTCGGCGACCATCGAGGAGGTCGCCTCGACGACCGACGAGGTCGCGCGACGCGCCACCGAAGCCGCCGATGTCGGTGAAACCGGGGCCGCCCGTACCGAGACGGCCGTCGAGACGATCCAGCGCGTCGAAGCGGCCGTCGACGAACTGGATCGCCTCGTCACCGCCGTCGACGATCGGATGGACGAGGTCGGCGAGACGACCGAGATCATCGACGAGATCGCCGCACAGACCAACATCCTCGCGCTCAACGCCAACATCGAGGCCTCCCACGCCGGCGACGGTGGGGACGGCTTCGCCGTCGTCGCCAACGAGGTCAAGGGGCTGGCCGAGCAGACCCAGGATGCCATCGACGAGATCGACGCGATCATCGACGGCGCACGCGAGGACGTCGACGACGTGACCGACGAGATGGATCGCACCCGCGAGCGCATCGACGACGGCGTCGAGACGGTCACCGAGGCCGGCGAGACGCTGGGGTCGTTGACCGACACCGTCGACGAGGTCGACGACGCGATGGGCGAGATCGCACGGGCGACCGACGACGGCGCGGCCGCGACCGAAGAAGTGTCGGCGGCGATCGATCAGGTGGCCGAGGCCGCCCAGCGCGTCGCGGACCGGTCACACGAGCTTGCCGACACCGCCGACGAGACGGCGACGACCATGGCCGACGTGCGCTCGCGGGCCGACGAACTGGCCGAGCAGACTGCCGATCTCAAACGGTTGCTCGACTCCTTCGAGACCCGCGACGCTGCGGTCTCGTCCGATCACCACGTGCCCGAACAGGCTGCCATAGATAATGACGATGATTGAGACGACGATGATCAACACCGGCTCGACCGCCATCTACGCCGTCGCGCTGGTGCTCCTGCTCGTCTGGCTCCGCCGGATACCCGTCGACCGGCGCACCCTCTGTTACCCGATCGTGCTGGTCGTCGGGATCAGTGCCGTCGCCCTGGGACTGGTGACGGCCGGTGTCGGTACTGTGACTGTCAACGGGTACGAGATGGTGCTCCCGACCTTCCTTTCGGACCTCCTCTCGTACGCCCTGCTGTACCTCGTTATGGCGCGGATCGGCGGCGTCGAGGGTCGGGCCCTCGCTCTGATCGTCGCCACGCCGGTCGTCCAGCGCATCGCCTTCGAGCTTGGCGTGATATTCGGCGGTCTCTTTGGCATCGCTGCGCTTGGCTTCGTCGTCGTCAGCCACGCTGCGATCGCCGCGTACCTGCTGGGTCCGGTCTGGCGAGGCCTCGAGTCGGTGCCCGAACAGCGCCGTCTCCTCCACTGGAAGGCGCGCAACCTCGTTCTGTTCCTGATCGGCATGCTGATCGTCTACGCCGTCCTCTCCGTCGGCAGCATCTTCGATAGCGTCACGTCTGCGACGATCAGTCGGTACATGGGTCTCCTCATCCGTGTCGGGTTCGCCGGCTTCCTCTTTGCGAACATCGACGCCGTCGGCGCTGCCTCGCTGCGACCGTCCGCACGCGGGACCGTGGAGTCGACTGCCGACCTCGAAGGGTCCACCGACTCCTTCGAGACGCGCGACACCGCGGTCTCGGCTGACCGTGGCGCGTCCGAATCGGCCGCCACCGAGGGCAACGATGATTGATGCGACGATGATCCACGCCGCCTCGACCATCGTCTACGCCGTTGCACTGGTGCTCCTGCTCGTCCGACTCCGCCGGGTACCCGTCGATCGACGCGCCCTGTGCTACCCGGTCGTGTTGGCCGTCGGTGCTGCTGTCGTGGCGTCCGGCCTGGTCACCGCCGGGATCGGGACGATCACCATCGGTGGTAGCGACATCGTCTTCCCGAAATTCCTCAACGATCTCCTCGCGTATGGACTGCTGTTCGCCGTGATGGCGCGTCTCGCCGACCTCGACGGGCGACCCTTCGTGATCGTCGTGGTGACGCCGGTCGCCCAGCTAGTGGCCTTCCAGGTCGGTGTCATCCCGGGCGGGCTGATCGCCCTGCTCTCGATCCTCTTCGTCGTCGGAGCGCAGGTCGCACTGATCGCGTACCTGCTCGGGCCGATCTGGCAGCGAGCACAGACGGTGCCCGAACAGCGTCGCCTCCTCCACTGGAAGGCCCGGAACCTGCTGCTCTTTCTGACCAGTCTGTTGCTGATCTATGCCGTGCTCGCGGTCGCCGGCCTCTTCGATGCGTTCGTCTTGCTCACGATCGACCAGTACATGGGCATCCTCAACCGTCTCGCCTTCGCCGGCTTCCTCTTTGCGAACGTCGACGCTGTCGGAGATGTCTCGCTGCGACCGTCCGCACGCGGGACCGAGGGGTCGACCGGCGCGACGACCGCAGACTGATCCGCTTCGCGATTTTCGCTCTCCTCGTTCGCGCGCAGACCGTCCGCCCCTACTCGCCGACCGCCCAGCGACGCGCTCAGACGGCCGTAATTAGAGCTTACTGGCGGTACTGTGACCTTTTCACACAGTGTTGTCGCTCCTTCGACGACCCCGACGACCGCACGGGAGTGGTACGCAACTGTTGTCCGTTCGGTCCGTGGCCGTTGGCACCCCGCCGGTACCCCGTAAAAATCCCCTTTAATAGAAAGCTCACTCTACCAGAGTATGCCGGAACCTACCGGAGACCGGAGCCGAACCGAGACCGAACCGACGACACGAACCGACCTGCCCGTCAGCCGGCGGCGCTGTATCGAACTCACCGGGCTGATGCTGCTTTCCGGTGCGGGCGTCGGTGCCGCGAGTGCACGCGAGTCGTCTGCCGCTGGCGAGGGCGACGGTCGCATCACCGGTCGTGCGTCAACGCAAGCGAGCGCGAACGAGACGGCTGCCGACGAGACGAGCGGCGCGAGCACTAGCGGACCGGTCATCGGTGGGGGCGAGGGCTACGAGAACACCGTCGCACCCGAACAGGCAGACGTTACCGCCAGTAGTCGGAGCGAACTGGAGAGCGCGCTGTCGAGTGCGTCCAGTGGCGACGTGGTCTACGTCGCCGGTGACGCGACCATCGACATGGCCGGCGCGGAGTGGTCGATCCCCGACGGGATCACGCTGGCGTCGAACCGCGGCATCGACGGCGCACCCGGTGGTCAGCTCGAAACCGACGACCTGCCGTGGCCGATGTTCGTGATCGGCGCGAACGCTCGCGTGACCGGCCTGCGCGTGACCGGCCAGTACGAGGAGTATGCCGACCTTACCGACGGTCCCGTCAGTATCGGCCTGCAGGCTGGTGGCACTGGCGTCGAGATCGACAACTGCGAGGTCTCGGGCTTTTCCCACGCTGCGATCCGGCCCTACACCGACACGCACGTTCACCACAACGATGTCCACCACAACCCCATGGACGGTCTCGGTTACGGGGTCAGCGTCACCCGTGGCGAGCCACTGATCGAGTACAACTACTTCAATTACAACCGCCACAGCGTCGCCGGCGCTGGCGGCTGTGGCTACACGGTCCGATACAATCACTTCGGTCCCGATACGGTCGACCACGTCATCGACCAGCACAAGCCCGGCGGCACGACGATGGAGGTCCACCACAACACCGTCGAGGCTGTCGAGCACGTCCAGAACGACGGCGCGACCGAGGCCGTCGCCATCCGGGGCACGCCCGACGACGTAGCCGACATTCACCACAACTGGTTCTACAACGCCACCGAACCCAAGTCCTCGCCCGACGGCTGGGACGGCAGCGCGATCACGCAGGTCCACACCGGTGCGTGGCAGAACGTCGAGTACGAGGCCAACCACTACGGCTCCGAGGAACCGGCCGAGGACATCGGCGCTCCACGCTAGCGAGCAGCCTCGGAACGGCGAACGTGGAACCCGTGCGCGACGGTCCCGCTGACGCCGTCCTCCACACTCGATACTTCTTTTGCGTGTCGCCGGTATGCTCGATCCAATGAGCACGGAGACGCAGGCGATACCGGACGACAATCCCTACGTCGAGGACCCGTCCACCGACTTCGAGCCGGTCGAGAACGTGACCGATGACGAGGCCAGCGAGCAGGCCGAACAGCTCCGTGAGGCGATCCGATACCACGATTACCGCTACTACGTGCAGGCCGACCCGCTGATCGGTGACCGGACCTACGACGCCCTCTTTACTCGCCTCGAAACCCTCGAAGACGCCTTCGACCTCGACCGTTCGGGGAGTCCCACCCAGCGCGTCGGCGGCGAGCCACTGGACGAACTCCAGTCGGTCGAGCACGTCGCGCCGATGGGATCGATCGACCAGGGCGGCGAAGCCGGCGAGGTCCGTGAGTTCGACCGCCGGGTCAGGGACCGACTCGCCGATACCGACTACGACGGCGAGATCGAGTACTTCTGTGAGCCGAAGTTCGACGGTCTCTCCGTCGAAATCGTCTACGAGGACGGTGAGTACGAGCGCGCCGCCACCCGCGGGGATGGCGAGGTCGGCGAGGACGTGACCGAAAACGTGCGCACCATCGCCAGCGTCCCCCAGCGCCTGCGCGGGGACGCCCCGGACTATCTCGCGGTACGGGGTGAGGTGTACATGCCACGCGACGCCTTCACCGAGTACAACCGCGAGCGCGTCGAAGCCGGCGACGATCCCTTCGCCAACCCACGGAACGCCGCCGCCGGGACGCTCCGACAGCTCGATCCCTCGATTACGGCCCAGCGCCCCCTCTCGATTTTCTTCTTCGGCGTGCTGGACGCGTCGGTCGATTTTGTCTCCCACAGCGACCTCCACGAACGCCTCCCTGAGTGGGGCCTGCGGGTGTGTGACCGGACCGAGGTAGTCGACGATATCGAGGCGGCCATCGACTACCGCGACCGGCAACTGGACGCCCGCGACGGATTGGACTACGAGATCGACGGCGTCGTCCTGAAGGTCGACGATATGGCCGCCTGTGACCTGCTCGGGTCGACCAGTCGCGCACCCCGCTGGGCCTTCGCCTACAAGTTCCCGGCGCGCAAGGAGCAGACCGTCCTGCGTGACGTGGTCGTGCAGGTCGGCCGGACCGGCCGGCTCACGCCCGTCGCGCTGCTCGATCCCGTCGAGGTCGGTGGCGTCACCGTCTCGCGAGCGTCGCTGCACAACCCCGCCCAGATCGAGGACCTCGGCGTCGCCGTGGGCGATACGGTCCGTATCAAACGGGCCGGCGACGTGATCCCCGACGTGGTGGAGGTCGTCGAGAAAGGCGGCGACGGCACCGTCGCGTTCCCCGAGACGTGCCCGGTCTGTGACAGTCCCGTCGAACGCGACGGGCCGATGGCCTTCTGCACCGGTGGACTGGCCTGTCCCGCCCAGCGCGAGCGTGCGGTCCAGCACTACGCCAGCCGCGACGCACTCGACATCGAGGGGCTGGGCGAGAAGGCCGTCCAGCAACTGCTCGAAGCAGGCCTGGTCGAGTCGCCCGCCGATCTCTACGAACTGGACCCCGACGATCTGGCCGAACTGGCGGGGTGGGGCGAGACCAGCGCCCAGAATTTGGTCGCGGAAGTCGGTGGCGCGCGCGAGCCACCGCTCGACGACTTCCTCGTCGGGCTTGGCATCCACGACGTTGGGACCGTCACGGCCCGCAACCTCGCCCGTGAGTTCGGCACCTTCGATGCGATCCAGCGGGCGGGTGCCGAGGGCGACCGCGAGACCTTCGAGGCTGTCGAGGATGTCGGCCCGGTCGTCGCCGCGAGCATCTGTGACTTCTTCCAGGGCGAGCGAAACAGGGCCGTCCTCGACGCGCTACTCGCCCACGTCGACCCACAGCCCTACGAGACGACGGGTGGTAACGAACTCGACGGGCTGACGTTCGTCTTCACTGGCTCGCTCGACGGGTACACCCGCAGCGAGGCACAGGATCTGATCGAGGCCCACGGCGGGTCGGCCACCAGCAGCGTCTCGGGCAACACCGACTATCTCGTGGTCGGATCGAATCCGGGACAGTCGAAACGGGACGACGCCGAGAACGAAGGCGTCGAGGTGATCGACGAAGCCGACTTCGAGGAGCTGCTGGCCGACTACGGTATCGCGGACTAAAAGCCCTACAGGTCGAATCTGTTGAAGGTGTAGTAGCTGATCCCCGCCGCGACGGCGATCCACAGGAGCATCGCGATGAAGACCGCAGCGTCGGAGTAGTACACGGGCAGGGCCTGCTGGCCGCCACAGACGACCTGCTTGCCGAACATACTCTCCTGGACCGACGGCGACCCGTTCAGGACCGACGAGCAGATCGTTTTCATCGATTCGGCGTCCTGACTGAACATGCTGAAGCGAGCCGAGCGAGCGACGTTGTCCCCGTCCGCGAGCATCGCGTTCGTCAGCGTCTTGTACGCCTGACTGGGGTTCAGCAGCTTCATGATCAGGACGGCGTGCCAGCGGGCCGCACCCTGGACGCCGAGTTGATTGGCGAGGATCTGGCCGACCCCGTTCGACAGGGAGTTCCAGCCGAAGGTCAGGTAGAAGTACGCGAAGAAGCTCGCGATGCCCGAGCGCATACTGGTCGAGAAGGCCCCGGAGATGCTCACCGTGATCGCGACGAACACGATGGCGAACCCGAAGGTAAACAGCGCGAAGAGACCGTACAGTTCGGGCTTGAACGTCACCGACGACGCCGCAAAGAAGAGCGCGGCGACGGCGTAGGACAGCAAGAGTGGGACGCCCACCACTGCACAGCGGCCAAGCACCTTCCCGATGATCACGTCACGACGGGAGTGGGGCAAGGACAGCAGGATCTTCAGCGACCCTGACGTGCGCTCTTTCGTGATCGCGGCGTAGCCGACGAAGATGGCGACGACCGGCAACAGGAAGGTGACCATGTTGAGATACACGCCCGAGATGAGCACCTGCATCCCGAGTTGCTGGTCGCCCGCAGTGACGTTGAGATCCAGCCCGAGATAGAGCGCACCGGCGACCGGCAAGATGAAAAAGACGATGAACACGAGCGACAGGAGCCAGAGTCCCTTCGACCGGATCGCGTCGCGGAACTCCTTTTTCGCGACGGTGTACCAGCCGAAAGTGTCGTGCAGGCGATCGTCGGCAGCACCGAGACCAGCAGCGACGCCGTCGAAGGGGTTGTCTTCGGTGCTCATTGTTCCGGGGCCACCTCCGCTTTCTCCTCCGTGTACGACGCGAACAGGTCTTCGAGCGACAGCTCCTGAGCCTCGAAGTCCTCGACCGTGACGCCTGCGTCCTCGATCGCGTTGAGCACCGTCATCTTCGCACCGTCGTCGCAGTCGACGGTCAGACGGTCGCCTTCGGTCGCCGTGTCGACGACGCTGTCGAGGTCGCTGACGGCCGCTCGTGCGGTCTCGACGGCCGCGTCGTCACCATCGACCGTGATGACCAGTTTCGTGTCGCCGGTCGCGGCCGATCTGAGTCCCTCGACGCTGTCCTTGGCGATGAGTTCGCCGTCGTTGAGGATGCCGACGGAGTCACAAACGGCCTCGACCTGTCCGAGGATGTGCGAGGAAAAGAAGACCGTCGCGCCTCGCTCGCTCTCCGCACGGACGATGTCACGGAGCATGCGCGCCCCGTTGGGGTCGAGTCCGCTCGTCGGCTCGTCGAGGATCAGCAGGTCGGGTTCGCCTACGAGTGCCATCGCCAGCACGAGACGCTGGGACATCCCCTTCGAGTAGCCCCCGGCCTTGCGCGCGCCCTCCTCGGGACTCAGGCCGACCCGGTCGAGCAGTTCGTCCGGGTCGTCGTCGGCCCGCTTCGATTCGATCGCGAACTCGAGGTGTTGATAGCCCGTGAGTCGGTCGTACACGTCGTAGCCTTCCGGCAACACCCCCGTCCGTTCGCGGATCTCGGTCGACTCCTCGTAGGCGTCGTGGCCCAGCACGCGCGCCGCCCCCTCGGTCGGCCGGACGAAATCGAGGAGGATGTTGATACACGTCGACTTCCCGGCACCGTTCGGGCCGAGAAAGCCGAAGATCGCACCCTCCTCGACGGTCAGGTCGACTGACTGGAGCGCGGTCACGTCACCGAACCGCTTCGTCACACCGTCGAGTTCGATCGCAGCCATACGCGCCGATTTTACTCCGATGACGTATAACCCTTCGTGGAACCGACTCGACAGCTCGTCGCTAGATCTCGTCGTCCGGGTCGAACTGCGATCGGACGCGCTCGACCTCGGTGGCGTACCGGTCGCGCTCGGCTTCGTCTGCGACCGGTTCCAGATCCGCGACCGCCACCTCGATGGCGGCGGTCGGTGGCTGCTGGCGCAACATCGTCATCGAGCGCTCGCTGGTCTGTGCCCGGTCGCCGTCGGGCGTCGCGTACACGAGCGTGACGAGGTTCTTGTCTCCGTAATCGCGTTCGACGAGCCAGCACTGCACGGTCTCACTCTCGGTCATTGTCGGCTGTTCGAACGCGGGGGGTTATACGGATTACTGTCGATATTTACCGGTGGTCGTCAACCCCGTCCCGGCGATCAACGGTAAGAGACGACAGTAATCCGTAGTAGGCCCTGTGGGTCTGGCTTGCCGTCCGATTCTCGGTTCTGGTACTCCAGCCAGCAGTTTCTTATCGAACGGTTGCCAATCACCGACAATGACGGGCTGGCTCGACCGCGTCGACGACCTGCTCTACGACGGCGAGTCGGTCGTCGAACGGGTCACCGTCGACGACGGTGGCGTCGTCGTCACGACCCACCGCGTGCTCGCCTTTACCCCCGACCGCGAGGGGACGAACTTCAGCTACGTCGACCGCCCGAACGTCACCGGCGTCTCGGCGACGGCAAGCGGCGAGTGGGGCTTTCTCCAGCAGGCGATCAAGGCCATCGTCGTCGGCGTCGTCCTGCTGGCAGCGGGTCAGACGGTGAGTTTCGACTCGCTGGTCGCCGGCGTCACCATCGACTCCAGTGCCGCACAGGTCGGGATGGGGGGCATGCTCGGCATGCTCTCGTCGTTCCTCCAGTTGATGGCGCGACTCGACGAACTGATGACGATGTTCGGCGCGCTGGCGCTGGCCTTCGGCGCGCTCGTCCTCGGCGTCTATCTCTGGACGCGCGAGCACGAACTCGTCGTCGGCGTTGCCGGCGACGACGAGGACCTGCGACTGCCCGCTCCCGAGGACGCCGACGACGTGGCCCGACGGCTGGAAGCAACGATTCTGCCGGAGTAAGGTGTGTGTCTTCGAACCGGTCGCACCGCTGTCGTGCGATTGGGTGTGCATTGACTTTCAATGGCTACTATATCTGATGTGTGACCGTCGTCTCTGGGGTCGTGGTACCTTGACTCTCGGAAGGGTTATCCCATAGCCACGCCTCTGTTTGTTTGTAATGGCAAACGGTAAGGTTGATTTCTTCAACGACACTGGCGGCTACGGTTTCATTTCGACTGACGACGGCGACCTCGACGACGACGAAGACGTGTTCTTCCACATGGAAGACGTCGGCGGCCCGGACCTCGAAGAGGGGACTGAGGTTGAGTTCGACATCGAGTCCTCGCCCAAGGGGCCTCGCGCGACGAACGTCGTCCGACAGTAATCTCGCGACGGACAGCTGTCGTCTACGACGACAGACATCACATCCGATTTTTCAGACGATCGAACGTCAGAGCCGCTGCTCTCTGCACTGATCGCAGAGCATCGGTGACCGAGCGGTCCGAAGGACCCGACGGGTCGCCCGGGACACTCGACCGAACAGAGTGAGGCCGACCTTTTTATCACCGGGAGCGCGCTCTCCCGAGCGCTGCTTCGCTACGCTCAGCAGCACCCTGTTTTCGCGTGAGGGTTCCCACAGTGAGCGAAGCGCTCTCGAACAACGGCAAAAGATGGTGCGTGAGGTTCAAACTCGTGTGGTGCCAACCCCACGCCGATGGATGCGACAGCGGTCCGCGAGGCGGCCGCCGACCTCCCGCGCCAGCCGGGGGTCTATCACTTCGTCGCCGACCGGGTGTTGTACGTCGGCAAAGCCGTCGACCTGCGCGAGCGGGTCCGCTCGTACGCCGACCCACGCTCTGCCCGCATCGCGGCGATGGTCGAGCGGGCCACCGAGATCGATTTCAGCGTCACCGACACGGAGACGCAGGCGCTCTTGCTGGAGGCGAACCTCATCAAGCGCCACCAGCCCCCCTACAACGTCCGGCTGAAAGACGACAAGTCCTACCCGCTCGTGCAGTTGACCGACCACGCCGTCCCCCGGATCGAGGTGACCCGCGACCCCGAGGAGGGCGCGACCGTCTACGGTCCCTTCACCGACAAGGGGCGGGTCGACACCGTCGTCAAGGCGCTGCGCGAGACCTACGGGCTGCGTGGCTGTTCCGACCACAAGTACAGCAATCGGGAACGGCCGTGTCTCGACTACGAGATGGGCATCTGTACCGCGCCCTGCACCGGCGAGATTAGCGAAGCCGACTACGCCGAGGACGTGACGAGCGTCGAGCGCTTCTTCGGCGGCGAGACCGGCGTCCTCGCCGATCCGTTGCGTCGGGAGATGGCGGCCGCCGCCGAGGCCAAGGAGTTCGAACGTGCTGCCAACTGCCGGGACAAACTCGACGCCGTCGAGTCGTTCCACCGGGACGGCGACGACGCGGTCCAGACCACCCGCGACGAGCGGGCTGTCGACGTGCTCGGGGCCGTCCGCGAGGGCCAGTCGGCGACGGTCGCGCGCCTGCACGCCGCCGACGGCCAGCTGATCGACCGCGAGCGCCACCGTCTCGACGCGCCCGACGGCGACGGCGAGGGCGTCGGCGAGGTGCTATCGGCCTTCGTGACCCAGTACTACGCCGAACGGGACGTGCCGGACGCGGTGCTGTGTTCTGAGCGCCCGAGCAGCGACGTGGTCGAGTGGCTGGCTGGCGAGGGCGTCGATGTGCGCGTCCCCGGCGCAGGCCGGGAGGCGACGCTCGTCGATCTGGCGCTGAAGAATGCCCGCCGTGGCGGCCCCGCTCGCGACGACACCGACGCGCTGGCGGATGCGCTCTCACTCGACGCTGCCGGGCGGGTCGAGGGGTTCGACGTGAGCCACGCGCAGGGCCGGGCCGTCGTCGGGTCGAACGTTACCTTCGTCGACGGGGACGCCGAGAAGGCGGACTATCGCCGGAAGAAACTGCCAGAACGCAACGACGACTACGCAAACATGCGCGCCTTGGTCCGCTGGCGGGCCGAACGCGCCGTCGAGGGTCGGGACGACCGCCCGGACCCGGACCTGCTCCTGATCGACGGCGGCGACGGCCAGCTCGGCGCGGCACGGGACGCACTCGTCGAGACTGGCTGGGACGTGCCGGCGGTGGCACTCGCCAAGGACGAGGAGCTACTTATCACACCCACGGGGACCCACGACTGGGCTGACGACGACCCGAAACTCCACCTCTGTCAGCGGGTCCGTGACGAGGCCCACCGCTTTGCCGTCCAGTATCACCAGACCGTCCGCGACGAGGTCGCGACCGCGCTAGACGACGTGCCCGGCGTCGGTCCCGAGACCAGAAAACGACTGCTCAGACGCTTTGGCAGCGTCGACAACGTCAGAACGGCGTCGACCGACGAACTGCGCTCGGTCGAGGGCGTCGGCGAGGCGACCGCGGAGACGATCCGCTCGCGACTGTCCTAGATCGACACGTCGACGGTCCGGTCGTCGCCCAGACCCGTGATTTCGAGTGTCGCCGACCCGGGGCCGTTCGACTCGACGTGGATGCGCCCGGTAAAGGAAGTCTCCATTCCCGTGACGATGCTGTCTGCGTCGCCGCCCACGTCGGCGCTCGTGTCGATGGCCGCGACGCCGATGGCTTCGTTGCGTCGGAGTTCGGTCAGGAAATTCGAGTTCAGGAACCGGTACACCGAGCGCGTATCGCTCGCGGCACCGCACAGCGTCGACGTGAGGAAGATGCCCGAGCGCATCCGGCCATCGGCGACCTCGGGCGCGGAGACCAGCATCGATAGCTCCATTCCGAGCGTCGTCAGGTCGCCGACATCGTCGACGGCCGTGACGTTCTGGCCGGCAGACGATCCCGCACAGGTCAGGATCGACGAGCGATCCTTCGAACCCTGTTTCGCGTCGCCGAGCGCTCGCTGGACCGCGAGACCGCTCTCGTCCGTCGAGACGATCAGTGAGTGTTCGCCTTCGTCGGCGCTGACGAGCCGATAGAACACGGATTCGAGCGCGTTTCGATCCTCGCCCGTCAGGAGCACGCTCGTGCCGTCGTCGAGCGGCCCGATCGGGAGGTCATCGACGTGGAACTCGGCGTCGCTGGCGAGGCTCATTGGCTGTCCTCCTGTCGCTTGGCAGCGCGAAGCGACTGTCTGAGTTCGAGGATCTCCATCGCCGTCTCGGCGAACTGCTCCAGTTCCGCCTGCTGAGCCGCGTCGTACGTCCGGGGTTCGTGATCGATGAGACAGACCTGTCCGATCACCTGTCCCTCCGGCGTCGTCATGTTCGCTCCCGCGTAGGAGACGATACCGAGGTCGTGCAACTGGTCGTTGTTCGCAAAGCGCTTGTCCTCACGGATGTCTTCGACGACCATCACGTCTTCCTGCAGCATACTGTGTGTACAGATCGTCTCTTCGCGGGTCAGCGAGTCCCAGTCCGCACCAGTACAGGCAACGAAGTTCTCCTCGTCTTTCTCCAGCAGACCGATGAATGCCACGGCAGCGTCGAAGTGACTGGTGATCAGATCCGTCAGTCGCTCGAAACTGTCCTCGATCGGCAGGTCGTCGATGTCGTACTCGGACAGTGCGTCGAGTCGGGATCCCTCGTCGTCGGGTGCCAGGAAGCCTACCTGTGCGCTGTGAGCGATCACGTCGTCGACGACGAAGCCGAGTCGGTCGCCAGCATCGGCGAGGTCCTTGTTGAGGTACTCCACGATCACTTCCTCGACGGCGTCCGTGTCGATCTCGGTGGGTCGGGTCTCGGTGTACAGGACACACGGCGTCTGTGGCGCGTTCTCGCGGACCGACCGGACGACGTCCATGCCGGTGCCGTCTTCCAGATCGTACTCCGTGACGACGCAGGCGACCGACTCCGAGTCCAGCCGTTCGGTCGCATCGGCGACCGTCGTACTCTCGATCGGATCGAGGTCGGGTTCCTCGGCCAGCCGTGTCGTCGTCTCGTCGAGTGCATCCCCAGTATCGACGCAGAGAACTGTATTTGATACCATTATCTACAACTGTAGTTGCTGACTGATAACCGTGCGCTGCCGATTATCAACTGTTGTACTCTATGCTAGGTATCACCAACCACCTGCATCAGCACATGCTTTCCCGACCGGCGCAAAAGGGCGATCCTGCGCCAGATGTTTCGTCTCTCCTCGTCTAGTCACCGCCATGGTTCGTCGCCGACGGCTCCTGCTGGCACTCACCGGGGTTGCGGGGCTGTGCTTCTACGCGCTGGTGGCCGTGCTGGGCTATCGCGCGCTGACGGTGCTGTGGGCAGCGCGGCCGAGACCGTCGACGGTCGTGCTCGTCGTCGTGGTGACGGGACTGACACTCGGCTACCTGAGCTATCGCAACGGGACCGCACAGCTCAGACGGCGACTCGGTGCCGTCCCGCTCCCGCCCGAGCACGCACCCGGCGTCTACCGGCACTTCGTCGCCGTCGCCGACCGGATGGCGGTTGACCGGCCCGAACTGTTGATCGCCGGCATGGGGATGCCCAACGCACTGGCGATCGCCGGCGACGGCGGTGCGGTCGTACTCGATCATCGCCTGCTGGGACTGCTCTCGCCGGCGGAACTGGAGGCACTGCTGGCCCACGAACTCGCCCACCTCGAAACGAACGACGCGCTCTTTCAGACCGTCGGCTACAGCCTCGTCCAGACGGTCGTGGGAATGGTGGTGATGCTCGTCGTGCCGGTCGCACTCCTGCTCGGTGGGTTCGCCCGTGCCGTCGCGTTCCTCCGCGGGCGGCCCGAGTCGGCCGGTGAGTCGCTGCTGGGGCGTGCCCAGCGGTTCGCGCTGTTCGCCGTCGCCGGTCTTGGCGTCCTCGTGGCGGTGGTGGCGATGGGGTACTCACGGCGACGTGAGTTCGCCGCCGACGCGCGAGCGGCCGAGGTGACCGATCCGCTCGCGCTCGCCCGGGCGCTCGCAAAGATCGAACGTGCCTCGAAGCCAGCCTTCGGCCTGTTGACGCCGTTGTACGTCCACGGTGACGAGGACGGGCCGCTGGCACGTTTGCTCTCGACACACCCCCCGCTCGACGAGCGGATCGACCGACTCGAAGCGATGGCTGCCGGGTCGCGTGGTCGCTCCTGATCGGCACGCCCGGCGCGGGTACGACTGACTATATAGATCTCGGTGCTACTCCTAGTAAGAGCTTCTTACCGATACGACAAGGTGGCGGTACCGAGACTCGATGCACGCCCGACCGTTCGCCGCCGGTATCGAGGCCCAGCACCGGCGACTCGATGCAGACGCTTACGAGAACATCTACGTCGTCGGCGACGTACACGGCTGTCGCGCGACGACCGCGGCGCTCCTCAACGAGATCGATCCTGCCCCGTCCGAACTCGTCGTGTTCGTTGGCGATCTCGTCCGCCGTGGCCCCGACTCGCCCGGCGTCGTCGACCTGCTCCGTTCGCGGCCGAACTGCCTGTCGATCCGCGGCAACAACGAAGAGAAGGTCATCAGCGGTCGACGGCCGCCGGAGGGACTGAGCCGCGCGGATATCCAGTGGCTGCGGTCCCTGCCGGCCGTCCTCTCGTGGGATGGGCATCTCGTCGTCCACGGCGGTCTCGACCCCGACCGACCGCGCCGCGACCACACGGTCGCCGACGTGCAGAACATGGAGTCGATCGCTCCCGAGGGCGACGGCCGGCCGTTCTGGTGGCACCGCTACGACGGTCCCGACCGCGTGTTCTTCGGGCACAAGGTCCTCGACCGTCCCTACGTCGGCGAGCACGCCGTCGGACTCGACACTGGCTGTGTCTACGGCGGGCGACTGACCGCGTACGACTGCGGCCGCGACCGGACGATCAGTGTCGCCCCGCCGCGAGCGCACAGGCAGCGACCGCCAGAGAAGTTCCTCGATCCATCCGAAACGGCCAGTACGTAGGCGACCCTACAGCAGTTCCGTCTGGGCTGGCTCGGGGAGCATCGCGACGACGGAGGTCACGAGGTCGTGTTCCATCTCGGCGTTGCGAAAGCTCATCGCCGGGTTCACGTCGACGGCCCACGGCTTCCCGTCCGCGTAGACGATGTCCACACCGAGCGCCTGACTGTCGGTCCTGCGCATGAGTTCCCGGAGTTTCGCTGCGAGTGCCGGGTCGGGGCTGGTCAGCCCCAGCGGTCGTTTCCCGCCGCCGAGTTTCGATGTCGTTTCGAGGACCCGAACCCGAATCTCGTCGCCGGTGTCGACGCCGTAGTACTTGTAATCTCGGTCGGTGGTCGCCAACAGCGGCTGGTAGATGTCGCCCTCGCCGTTGACCACCGGGTCAGGGTGGAAGTGCCAGTCGGCGAGTGTCTTGGCGACGTGGTCGCCGCTCGGCTTCTCCGTGCTCGTCGGTGGGACGCGAAAACCCACGTGTTCGAGAGCAGTGTACCCGAGCAGTCTGCAACCGAGCACGAGCGTGCGGTACCCGTTCCACGTCTCGATGTCACGCTTTGCCGCCAGCCTGAACGCCCGGTAGGCGGCCGGATCGACCTTCTTGTTCATCAGGAGGTCGATCCCCGCGAGGTCCGTCTCGGTCAGCGTCCGTCCCGGTCTGAAGAAGTCGACCCCGACGCCCGCACGTTCGAGTCGCCGGGCCACCTCGCCGAACACGTCGTGGTCGGCATTACAGATCAGCCCGACACGTGCGCCCCCGTCGTCGCCGGCGACTGTGCGGTGGCCGCTGCCGTCGGTCGGTCGCTGCATACTGCTTCTCACTGTCCTCCCGTGGATATTGCTATAGTGACACTATCGGGAACCGGGATCGCACAAGGCGACGATACTCCCACTTCCGAGGCCGATCTATGTAGTCCGGGAATCACGACTGGCGACGAGCGACGACGGCGATGGAGTCGACGAGCGCGTCGTCGAGACCGGTGCGTCGAAAGCTCGTCGCCGGATTCACGTCGACCGCACAGGGCCCGTCGTCGACCTCGATGACGTCGACGCCGAGACCGCGAGCGCCGGTGAACGAAAGCAGACGCTCGATGCGGCGTTCCACGGCCGGGTCGACCGGTCCCGGCCCCAGATACGAGCGTTCCCCGAACAGTTTCGACTCGAACCGGGTCACCGCCGTGTGAACCGTCTCGCCGTCGTCGACGGCGTAGTACTTCCGGTCGATCCCGTCGAACGACAGGAGGGGCTGGTAGAAATCGCCCGCCTCGTCGCGCATTGGCTCCGAGTGAACGTCGAAAAAATGCTTTGCCACGTAGTCGCCCGCCGGCGGTTCGGACAGCGTCTCGGGGACGGCGAACCCGGCGGCATCGAGAGCGCCGACCTGTGACAGGCGATTGAAGCAGAGCATCGACGCGACGAAGTCGTTCCACGCCGGAATCCCGGTCCGGTACGCGTAGGCGAGGGCGTCGATCGATTCCCAGCGGACCTTCTTGTTGACGAGACAGTCGAGCCCGTCGAGTCGGTCGCGCTCGATCTCGACGCCCGGTTCGAAAAAGACCACGTCGAACCCCCGCTCCCGAAGTCGGTCGGCGACCGGGCCGAACACCTCGTGGTCGGGCGGACAGATGAGACCGATCCGCTGCTCGTGTGGCGACATCGTCCCGACGAATCACCGCGCCGGCGTAATTATACGTAGCGTACTCGCCAGTAAGACCGGCTTACGATGGGGGCTGCTGGCAATACGCCCGCCCACAGAGTTATTGCCGACCATCGCTCTGTCTCAGGCAATGACTGCTCACCGGTCGGACAACCGACCCGACAACTTCCTCGACGAGCGGTTGATCGAGCGCTGTGAGGAGATACCCGACGACCTCGACCCGGGCCACTACGTCGTGATCGATACGATGCACTTCTCGAATACGGTCATCGAACTCCTCGCGAACGGTGCCGCGTCCATCCACATCACGGACGAACGCGGACAGGAACTGGCCTATCGAGCGTCCAATCCAGCGACCCTCATCGGCGGTGCGAGTACGGACGACTACGATCCCGTCGACGGGTACGACTTCTTCAACTCCCCGGCCTACGTACAGCGCCTCGATGTCGAGGACCGGCCGATCAGTATGACCTCCTCGAACGGCGGGCGCGCCGTCGCGGGCCTGCGCCAGCGTGTGACCGAGGCTATCGACGTGTACGTCGGCTCGACGATGAACGCGGCGGCGCTCGGCCAGTACCTGCGTGGCCGCGACCGCCCGGTCCATCTCGTGAGTGCCGGCTCGAAGGGCGACGTGGCGGTCGAAGACCACATCGGGGCGACGTTGATCAGTCGCCACATCGACGGCGTCCCGCCGGCCGAAACCGAACTGGACCTGTTCCGAAAGCAACTCCGGACCGCCAAAGGCGTCGACTACGTCGACACCCACGAACTCCGACAGCGAGACGTGCTCGACTACGCCATGGCTATCGACAGTCGCTCCGTCCTCCCGAAACTGGTCGGTGACTCCCTCGTCGATATCGCCACGTCCACCGACACGCCCCCGGCAGACGGCCAGACCGCCGATTGAACCGTTCTCGTAGCTATCTGGCCGGTATCCGGCACCACAGCTTCATCGGCATCGCCACCCGAACTCGAACGTACGATGACGGCCCGCTACGGCGCGTCGCTCGACGTGCGCTTCGACGACGACCCCGAAGACTTCGTTCAGTATCTCGACTCGCTCGGCCTCTCACACGTCGAGATCAGGCAGAGCTACCTCGACACGCGACCGGACCAGCCCGATCTGGCGCGACTCCGTGAGATCAGGGACAGCTACGACGTTACCTACACACTGCACGCGGCGTACAACGACTGTAATCCGGCGAACCTCAACGAGGCGCTCCGGCGAGCGATGACCGAGCACGTCGTCGCGACGCTCGACATCGCCCGAGAAATCGGTGCGGGCGCGGTCGTCGTCCACGGCGGTGCGGTCAGTCGCTCCTATCCCGAACGCGTGAAGCGTCATGCTCGCGAGCAGGCCGTCCAAACGATCAGGACGGCAGCCGGTCACGCCGACGACGTCGGTGTGTTCCTCTGCGTCGAGAATCAGCGCTCCAAACCAACGAAGCGATACCACACCTCCTCCCCCGATCGATTCGCGTCGTTCCTCGACGATGTCGGCGTCGACTCGAAGTATCTCGGTGTCACGCTCGACGTGGGCCACGCGAAGGCGACCGGCGTCGATCCGACGGCGTTCGTCGAGCAGTTCGGCGACCGAATCCGCGTCGCCCACCTCCACGACAACGACGGCACCGACGACGATCACGACCCGCTCCCGGACTACGAACCCCTCACCGAGCGGATCGGTGCCCGCTACAACGTCTTCGAGATGAAGTCGAAAGCCGACATCGAGCGCTGTGTCGCCTGAACCCCGCCGAATCGATTCGAGTCGTTCGTTCTACACTGGCCGTCTTTCATATCGCGTAATATGATTTATAACCCGGGGCGGCCTGCTCGGTCCGTTTACGACGACCTCGCAAAAACAGCCCCGAGCGCGTCAGCGATGGGCGATCTCACGAACGTGGGCCACGACGGTCGCTGCAGCCTCGCGGGGCGGCCAGTGCGCGCAGTCATCGAGCACGACCAGCTCACTCGTCGGGATTCGGTCGGCCGCTCGCTGTGCCCACGAAAGCGGGACGACTTCGTCTTCGGCGCCATGCAGCAGGCGGGTGGGGACCTGCAGGTCGGCTAGCTCGTCGAGGAAGACGGTGCGATATCCCGTGCGCGTGACCTCTGCCGCGCGGAAGCGTCGGAACGCCACGCCCGCCGTCGGGCGCTGTACCTCCTCGAAAACCGCGTCGACGGCCGCCGCGGGGAGGGCGTCCAGATCGGCGACGATGCCACGCAGGCTCGCTTTCGTGAGCCATCGACTTCGGCGAAAGAGGGCGATGGCGAGTTTGTTGCACACCTGCACCTGCGCGAGGCCGTAGGACAGCAGGCCGTTCGGGAGTGCCCGTCCCAGTCCGTAGCTATCGATCAAGAGGAGGTCATCGACCGTCTCCGGCCGCCGGAGTGCAAGCCCCAGTCCGATCGCCCCGCCCAGTGAGAGTCCGACGACTGTGGGGTCGTCGAGTCCGAGCGCTTCGACGAACCCCTCGATCACGTCGACGTGGCGACCGACGGGGTACGATCCCGGCGGCAGGTCACTGTCGCCGTAGCCAAGCAGATCGGGTGCAACGACGTGACAGTCCGACGCGAGCGGTTCGATCACGCCACCCCAGGAGACGTGGGCGGCATCGATGATCCCGCCGTGGAGCAGGACGACAGTCGGATCGTCCCGGTCGCCCGCTTCGAGATAGTGGATCCGCGGTCCGTCGACGACGACCGTCTCGTCGGTGGGCATACACCTGCCATCGATTGGATGGCTGAAAAAGCTCGGCCTCACAATTGTATCGGTCGCTCGGCGGAGGGAGACGGTGTCTTGCTGCTGTTCGCTTGTTTCGTGCCTGCTGGCGAATAAACCACTATCTGCAATATACAATTCCGCAGTCGGGCGACGAGCAGCGACCTCTCCCCTCGTCGAAGTCGGAAGCGCACGCTCGTGATCGAAATGTCTGGACCGCCGCTGTGACCCTCAGCGGTGTGATATCCTCTCGATAGAATTCATTTCGGCTTCGCGACGGTCATGACGGGGACCGGTGCGGTGCGGACGACCGCTTCGGCGACGCTGCCCAGCAGGATTCGATCCGTACCTCGTCTCCCGGTCGTCCCCATTCCAACGGCGTGAATGTCGTTCGCTTCGCGACAGTCGAGAATCTCTTCGACGGGCGTTCCGTGTTCGATATGCCGGACGGTGTTCGTCACGCCGGCAGTCTCGGCCGTCGAAACGATGTCCTCGACGGCGTCGGCCGCGGCTTGCTCACTTTCTTTGCTTGACATCGTCGATCGCACATCCGGCCCGAGTGTGGCATCGTCCACGACGGAGAGGACGTGGACGGTCGCATCGAGCGACGCTGCTAGCTCGACGAGATGATCTGCAGCGTACCTCGCGGCGCGACTCCCGTCTGTCGGGACGAGGATGTTCTCGTAGGGGAACGTCACCGTTTCGTCGGGTTGCATCCGAACGGTGAGGACGGGGACCGAGGAGAGTCGGACGACCTTCTCGGAGACGCTGCCGGCGAGGTACCGGGAGAGTCCCTCTCGACCGTGGGTCGGCATGACGATCAGGTCCTGGTCGTATCGCTCGGCGTACTCGGCGATCGTCGGGGCCGGATTGCCCTGAACGACATCGGTGTCGTACGACACGCCGAGCGTGTCCAGTGTCTTTGTGGCCTCCGCGACGATGTCTTCGCCCTGCTGGACGAGTGCATCGACGGTTTCTCCCTCGACGACGGTGACGCTCTCACGCGCCGTATCGGCAACGTAGAGCACCTCTATCGTCGCGTCAGCCCAGTGTGCGATCTCGCTGGCGTGGTGGAGCGCTTTGGCTGCGTCATCGCTATCGTCGAACGGGAGCAGGATGTTCTCGTACATGATTCGATGCGGTGGCGTACGTCTACTGTCTCCCTAATGGTTTCCACCAGTCGGTGCCGTCCTCTCGTCCGAGACCGCGCGAACGGCCACGCGGGCACGCGCCGCCACGCCGTTCGGTCGCGGCCGGGTCTGACAGCGTCCGAACAGCCGTCTCTGGGGCCGGTGACTATTCGAGTTCGTCCTCGGTGGTCGACGATGTCGTGTCGGCCGGATCGACGTCGTCGCGGTCGACACTCACTCGGACCTTCTGGATGCGGGTGTTGTCCACCTGCTCGGCCCACAGCGTCACGTTCTCGTACTCGAACTCCTCGCCGCGCTCGACGAGGCGGCCCGCGCGATTGAACATGAAGCCCGCGATGGTCTCGAACTCTTCTCCCTCCGGCAGGACGATGCCAAGCGCCTCGTTGACCTCGTGGATGTTGACCGAGCCATCCACCAGGACGGTGTTGTCGTCGACGAACTCGAAGGGATGGTCCTCGTCACCGACCAGTATCTCACCGACGATCTCTTCGAGTACGTCCTCCATCGTGATCAGCCCCTCTGTGGCGCCGAACTCGTCGATGACGACGACCATATGCAGGCGATTGTCCCGCATCTCCGAGAGCAGTTCGTCGACGTTCTTCGACTCTGGCACGTGAAGTGTCGGGTTGATCACGTCCGCGACCGTACGGTCCGCGAACTCGTCGTAGTCGGCGTCTTCGAGATCACGGATGTCGAACACACCGATCACGTTGTCGAGCGAGTCCGCGTAGACCGGGAGGCGAGCGTGTCCCGACTGGATACAGCTCTTGATCGCTGCCTCGATGCTCGCGTCGCTGGCGACCGCGGCCATGTCGAGGCGCGGCGTCATCACTTCCTTTGCCGAGGCGTCGGTAAATCGGAGGGCACGCTGGAGCATGTGGCGTTCTTCCTCGTCTAAGACGCCCTCACGCTCGCCGGTCTTGATCATGTTCCGTATCTCGTCGCGGGTGACGTACGTCGACTCGATCGAGGCGCTGCCGCCGGTGATCTTGTTCACGACCGTCGTCAGGTAGTAAAACAGGGTGATGAGCGGCCACAGCACTTTCTCGACGACTTTCAGCCCTCGGGCGACGCGGCGGGCGTGCAGTTCGGTGTTCTCGACGGCGTAGGATTTGGGTGCGCTCTCGCCGAAGATCAACACCATCGACGTGATCCCGAGCGACGAGACCAGCACTGCCGTCCCCGCGTCGAAGTACAGGCCCACGAGCGTCGTCGAGACTGACGACATCGTAATGTTGACCATGTTGTTCCCGACGAGGATCGTCACGAGCAGGCGGTGGGGGTCCTCCTTGAGTGACTTGACCGCCTGCGCACCACGTTTCCCCTCCTCGACCATCGCGTCGATCTGGTGGGCCGGTAGCGAGAACAGTGCGATCTCGGACGACGAAAAGAAGCCAGACCCCACGAGGAGCAACAGAATCAGGCCAACACCGATCGCGGTGACTTCCGCCTGCCCCAGCTCGATACCGACGACCGGGACTGTGTACTGTACGAGGCTGGCTTCAGCCACTGCTGTGAGCACTGATGACATCGTCGATACCGGTGCTTGCCCGAGCAGACAGGTAACCCTTGTGTACCACTGTCAGATTGCCGCCGGAGGCCCGCAGTCCGCTGTCGATCACTATCTGACCGGACGAACGACAACGGCGATCCGTGTCAGTCCTCGCCCGGGCGGACGCGAGAGAGTCGCATCGCGTTGCTGGTGACGCCGACGGTCATCCCGGCGTCGCCAGCCAGCACGGCCAGCCAGATGGGGACCAGTCCGAAGGGGACGGCCACGGCGAGACCTGCTTTGACGGCGAGGCTGGCGACGATGTTCTGCCGGATGACGCCGTTTGCCTTGCCGGCCAGTTCGTAGAGGTAGGGGAGTCTGGCGAGGTCGTCGCTCATCAGTGCGATGTCGGCCGTTTCGAGGGCGGTGTCGGTGCCGGCCGCCCCCATCGCGACGCCGACGGTCGCCGTCGCGAGCGCGGGCGCGTCGTTGATCCCGTCGCCGACCATCGCCACGCCACCCTCGGTGTCGGCGTCCAGTTCCTCGATGGCGGCGACCTTCTCGTCGGGGAGCAGTTCGGCGCGGTACTCGTCGACCCCGACCTGCTGGGCGATAGCGCGGGCGGTCCGCTCGTTGTCGCCGGTCAGCATCACCGTCCGCTCGATACCCAGTTCTTGCAGCCGCTGCACGGTCCGTTTGGCTTCGGGACGGACCTCGTCGGCGACGGCGACGACGCCCTCCAGTTCGTCTTCGGTCCCGACCAGCACGACGGTCTTGCCCTCTGCCTGTAGTTTGGGGACCGTCTCGTCGAGGAGGTCCAGACAGTTGTGCCGATCACAGAGCTGTCGAGCGGTCCGGGTGACGACACCGCCGTCAGTCGTCGCGTGGACGTGCGAGAGGTCGAAACCCAGTTCCTCGAACAGGCCGGGCTTGCCGGCGAAGTGGGGCGTGCCATCGAGGTCCGCCCGGACTCCCTTTCCGGTGAGACTCTCGAAGTCGTCGACCTCGCGGGCGCCGACACCGGCCGCGCCCGCCTCCGCGACGATGGCCTCGCCGATGGGGTGTTCGCTGCGCTGTTCCAGCCCGCGGGCACAGCGGAGCACGTCGTCTTCGGTATTACCGTTGAGGGCAACAACGTCGGTCACGGTGAGTTCTCCTTTGGTCAGCGTCCCGGTCTTGTCGAAGGCGACGGCATCGACCGCGCCCATCGCTTCGAGGTTGTCCCCACCCTTGATCAGGACGCCGTTCTTGGCGGCGCTCGTGATGCCCGAGACCACCGAGACCGGCGTCGAGATGACGAACGCACAGGGACAGGCAAGCACCAGCAGCGTCAGGCCGTAGACGACGGCCGTCGACCACGTCACGCCCATGACGGCGGGACTGGCGACTGTGACGAGGACGGCGAAACCAACGACGACGGGCGTGTAGTAGGCGGCAAAGCGCTCGACGAACTGCTCGCGCTCGGTCTGGTTGGACTGGGCGTCCTCGACCATCTCGACGATCCGCGAGAGGGTGTTGTCACTCGCGGCCGACGTGACTCGCACTTCGAGATACCCCTCTTCGTTGATCGTGCCCGCGAAGACCTCGTCGTCGACGGTCTTGTCGACCGGAACGGACTCGCCGGTGATCGGGGCCTGATTGACGGCGCTGGTCCCATCGACGACGACGCCGTCCATCGGGACCTTCTCACCCGGGCGCACGACGACCACGTCGTCCGGTTCGACCTGCTCGACCGGAACGGTGGTCTCGTCTTCGCCTCGCTTGACCGTCGCCATCTCCGGTGAGAGATCCATCAGTTCTGCGAGCGAGTCCCGTGCGCGATCCATCGAGGCGCTTTCGAGCAACTCGGCGACGCTAAAGAGGACGGCGAGCGTCGCAGCCTCGAAGTACAGCGCCTCGCCGAACGCGAGGCTCGCGGTCAGCGCGCCGAGGATGGCGACCGACATCAGGAAGTCGATGTCGAGGTTCAGCGTGCGCGCCGAATAGTAGCCGTTGCGCAGGATCGACTGGCCCGCGACGGCCACGGCCACCAGAAAGAGCACGCTCGCGACGTGTACCTCGCTGTCGAAGACGGTCGCGACCGTCGGATTCGCACCGGTGAAGAGAAACTCCAGTGCGAGACCGACCGCGAGGAATCCCCCGCCGATCCAGGTCTTGACCGCGCGGGCACTTCGCAGGAGGCTCTCGTCGTCGCCGATATCGCCGTCGTCGCTGTCGGTCTCGCCGACCTCGTAGCCCGCCCCCTCGATGGCGGCGACGACCGCACGCTCGTCCGCACGCGCGTTGTCGTAGCTGACGACGACGGTACCGGTCGTCGGGCGCGTCTCGATATCGGTGATCCCGTCGACGCGAGCCAGCGCGCTCTCGACCTTCCCGGCACACGAGCTACAGTCCATATCGGGGACCGAAAGCGTCAGTGTCGCCGTCTCGCGTTCGACGCTGTAGCCGGCTTTCTCGATCCGGTCGACGATCGCTTCGGCGCTCGTTTCGGTACCGTCGAAGGACACGGTGAGGGTCCCCGTCGTCACCTGCGGATCGATCACGTCGACGCCCGGCAGCCGCTCGACGCTGCGCTCGACCTTGCCGGCACACGAGCCACAGTCCATCTCCGGCACCGAGAACTCGGCGGTGGACAGCGACGAGGCGGCCTCAGTCCCGCTCTCGTCGCCACTATCGCCCGGCGCTCGGTCGTCCGCGTGCCCGCCGTTTCCGTCGGGCACTCCATCTGCTCCAGTCATACTAGATCGGAGACGGCCCGGTCTTATTAATGCCGCTGCTACGAAACGGGGCCTAATTGGTCAGAGTTGCTAACTACTGCCGAACGGATTATTAAAATCCGCAGATATCCGTGCCGATACGGAGCCACGGTTCTCTCTGACCTCGTACCGCGTCGAAACGATCCCGCTCCGCTATCGAGGGCCTGCCTCGTTCTTGCAGTCTCGTTGCCACCACGTCGAACGACCGACTGCTCCTTTGCTATCGCGACTATTGGTTTATCGCTGGCGCTACCGACGCTGCTGTGTAGCATACGCTCTGTGGGAGAAACCGGATCAGTGGCGTCCCAGACGGCGCTTCCGCTAGAATTCGTCTGGACCGGGTGCCGGGACGCCGCCGTCGTCGGTCTCGCCGGCGAGATCGAACTCCTCGCGCAGTTCCCTGATCCGGTCGCGGATGTCGGCGGCCAGTTCGAACTCCAGATTGTCCGCGGCCTCGTTCATGCGCTGTTCGAGGCGTTCGATCTGTCTGGCCGCTTCGTCGGCGTCTGCGGGTCCCTCGCCGGTGACATCCGAGGTGTCCGTCTCCGCGCCGGGCAGCGAGGACTCGCCAACCGGCTTCTGGATGGTCGTCGGCTCGAAGCCGTGTTCTTCGTTGTATTCCTGTTGAATCTCCCTGCGACGGCGCGTCTCGTCGATGGCCGACTCCATGGCATCGCTCGTTTCGTCGGCATAGAGTACGACTTCGCCGTTGACGTTTCTCGCCGCTCGCCCCATCGTCTGGACGAGCGTCGTCTCCGAGCGCAAGAATCCCTCCTGATCGGCGTCCAGAATCGCCACCAGCGACACCTCGGGGATGTCGAGCCCCTCCCGCAGGAGATTGATCCCGACCAGCACCTGAATCTCGCCACGCCGCAGCGAGCGGATCAGTTCGTGGCGTTCGAGCGTGTCGGTCTCGTCGTGCATGTACGCCACGTCGATGCCGCTCTCTTCGAGGTACTCGGTGAGGTCCTCTGCCATCCGTTTGGTCAGCGTCGTCACGAGCACGCGCTCCTCGTCGGGCATCCCCTCGATGCGCTCTAGGAGGTCCTGTACCTGCCCGCTGGCGTCGGCGACTTCGATCGCCGGGTCCACGAGGTGGGTCGGCCGGACGATCTGTTCGACGACCTGCCCGCTCTCCTCGCGCTCGTAGTCGCCCGGCGTCGCCGAGACGTAGAGCGTGCGGTCGGTTTTCTCCTCGAACTCCTCGAAGGTCAGCGGACGATTGTCGAACGCCGTCGGCAGGCGAAAGCCGTTCTCGACGAGGCTCTCCTTGCGCGATTTGTCGCCGGCGAACTGCCCCTTGATCTGGGGCAAGGTCTGGTGGGACTCGTCGACGACGGTGAGGAAGTCGTCGGGGAAGTAGTCCAGCAGCGTGTAGGGTGCCTCCCCGCTCTCGCGGTCCGAGAGGTGGACCGAGTAGTTCTCGATCCCCGAGCAGTAGCCCGTCTCTTTCATCATCTCCAGATCGAAGGTGGTCCGCTCCTCGATTCGCTGGGCGGCGACAGCGTTGCCTTTGCGCTCGAAGTACCGGATACGGTCCGACAGCATCTCTTCGATCTCCTCGATGGCGCGTTCGAGGCGCTGCTCGGGGATCGAGTAGTGCTCCGCGGGGTGCAAGAGGACCGCCGGCTCCTCGCTGACGACCTCGCCCTCCAGCGGGTCCATCTTCACGAGGCGGTCGATCTCGTCGCCCCACATGTCCACGCGGACCGCGTAGCGGCCGTACATCGGGTAGATCTCGACCGTATCGCCCCGCACCCGGAAGGTACCCTGCGTGAAGTCCACGTCGTTGCGCTCGTAGTTGAGGTCCACGAGCCGTTTCAGCAGTTCGTCCCGGTCGATGCGCTGGCCCTGTTCGATCCGTAGCGACATGTCGACGTAATTGCGCGGGTCACCCAGCCCATAGATCGCTGAAACGCTCGCGACGACGATCACATCCTCGCGCGTGAGCAGTGATCGGGTCGCAGAGTGGCGAAGACGGTCGATCTCGTCGTTGATCGAGGCGTCCTTGTCGATGTAGGTGTCGGTCTGCTCGACGTAGGCCTCGGGCTGGTAGTAGTCGTAGTAGGAGACGAAGTACTCGACGGCGTTGTCCGGGAAGAGATTACGAAACTCCTCGTAGAGCTGGGCGGCCAGCGTCTTGTTGTGGGCGATCACCAGCGTGGGCTGTTGGAGCTGCTCGATCACCCACGAGACGGTGTTGGTCTTGCCCGACCCGGTCACACCGAGCAAGGTCTGCTTGTCCATGCCCTGCCGGTAGCCTGCCGACAGTTGTTCGATCGCCTCGGGCTGGTCGCCGGCCGGGTCGAAGGGAGCCTCGACGCGAAAGTCCGTTTCGGCGTCCGGTCGGTCCGGAGAGAGGGGGCCGGAGTCGCTCATTGTCCGAGTGTGGGGCTGGATCGACTTGAGCAGTGTGCCTCGTCGCGGAATCGCCGCAAGTGCTTGGATTCCGGCCCTCGGGACGGTCGAGAGGGATGTTTTCGACCACTGGGCTGAATCCGTAGGAGGCTGGCAATGAATGAGTAACCGCTATATCGAATGTGGCTGTGGTGCTCTCGGCGGTCGATGTCCTCTGGCTCTCGGTCGCCAGCGGATCGAGTGGCCTCGTGTGGAGTGTCGGATCGCTTTCAGAGTCGACCGTGACCGCTCGCTCGAATTTTGGGCGACCTAAAGTCCGGAACGCTTTTATAATTTTAGCCGGGCCTAAAATTCATGGCAGAAGACGCCAGCGAACGCGAGGCACGGACGCGGCGTGAGTACATCAAGTTCGGCGGCACTGTCGTCGCAAGCGGTGCGTTAGCGGGCTGTTCCGGGGTCTTCGAATCGGGCAGCGACGCCGAGCAGACGCAGACAGCGACCGACACGGCGACGGCCACCGTCTCGCAGACGGAGACGACGACCGATTCGTCGTACTCGGTAACGATGGCGCCGATGGGCGAGGTGACCTTCGACTCGGTGCCCGAGCAGTGGGTCCCCTACGGCGGAGATTACGCCGACATGGGCGTCGCGCTGGGTCAGGCCGACGGCATGACCGGCATCGGGCAGACCGGTGAGTACTACACGTCCGTCTACGATGAGTTGCCGGGCGTGAGCGTAGACGTGGACCGCATCGCGACCAACGACCTGGTCGACGCGGAGATGTCCAAGGAACTCTTCTACGAGATGGACACCGACGCCCACGTCATCGACACTGGGATGTTGCGCAACTGGTTCGACTGGCGCGACGAGGACGTCGCGGAGATCAGGGAGAACGTCGGTCCGTTTCTCGGAAACATGATCTTCCGGCGCTCCGACGGCTGGCACAACTACCGGTACTACACCCTGTACGAAGCTTTCGAGAAGGTCGCAGAGCTATTTCAGGAACGCGAACGGTACGAGGCGTTCGAGACGTACCACGACGAGTTCATCGCGGAGATTCAGTCACGGATGCCGCCGTCGAGTGAACGGCCCAGCGTGATGTTGACCTACGAGGGAACGGACGAACCGGAGACGTTCTCCCCGTACCGTCTGATCGACAAGGGAACGAGCAAGAAGCAGTGGAACGACCTTGGCGTGGCCGACGCACTCGCGGGGACTGGAGTCGAGAACCTCAGCACCGAGAACAGGGGCGAACTCGACTACGAGAACCTCCTCGAAGTCGATCCAGACGTGCTCCTGATCCGCGGACACGAGCAGAAGTCCCCCGAGGAGTTCCGCGACACCGTCCTCGCGTACATGCGTGACCACCCGGTCGGGAGCGAACTGACGGCCGTTCAGAACGGCCGCGTCTACCGCGGTGGCTATCTTCGGCAGGGGCCGATCCATAACTTCTTCCTGACCGAACGGGGGGCGAAACAACTGTACCCCGAGGAGTTCGGTGACGTGACCAGCGACGTGGAACTGTTCGACCGCCAGCGACTCGCCGACATCGTCAACGGCGACGTTTAGCGAGTGTGCCGACCGGAAAGAGGCGTTCCGGGACGGGACCGTTCGCTACCGGGTGCATCGTTGCTCCGGATCGGTGAGCTGTCTGGCTCCCTTCTCTGGTCAGTGTGACTGATTTCCTCCTGGCCGATTCGAGCGACCACCAGCCCTATCTTCGAGACAGTCCAATGACAGAACGATGCAAGTCATCTGCACCGACGGAACGACGTTCGCCTGCGAGAGCTACGACCTCACCCAGTACGGCGTGGTACTGTACGGCCAGGAACACGACCCCAACGACGAACGCTACAGCGAGGACCCGGAACAGTTCGGTTACGTCCCACACGACCGACTCTACTACATCCTGCCCGATGGAGTCCTGCCGAGCACTGCGGCGCATGGTCCGGGCGTCGAGCAAGGCGTCCCTCCCGGTCGACAGGCCACTACCGGGGGTCGCCAGCATCTCGACGGACGAGGACAGCAGCCACCGTCGCCACCGCAGCAGGCACCCCCGAACAGTGGTCTCGGTCGACCGCCCGGCGACGGCCAGTGAGTCGTCAGTGCCGGTCGCTCGCCGGTGTGGTCGGACTCGTTGGCCGGTGATCTGTCCGACGGTCTCGACCGAACAGGCCGTTCGACGGCATTCGGCCTGTCGACGAGGCATCCGTCGTCGGTGAGAGTTCCACAGCGGTTTGCATCCCCGGTCCATCGCCGGCCCGAATGCCTGCTGTCGCTGGAACGATCCCGGCTCGAAACACCCGTGATCGTACTGTTGTTTTTTGTGTTGCCGACCGGCAATTGGGACCGATGGATTGTCGGATTGGTCGACGGTGGTGTTCGCCGTGAGTCAGGGCGAGCGATCACCCGAGGCGAACCTCGGTTTGCTCGATGCGACGATGATCGGCATGGGCGCGATGATCGGGGCGGGCATCTTCGTCCTCACGGGACTGGCCGCCGAGATCGCGGGTCCAGCGGCGATCGTCGTCTTCGGACTCAACGGCATCGTCACGGCCTTTACCGGGCTGTCGTACGCCGAACTGGCTGCATCGATCCCCAAGAGCGGCGGCGGGTACGCCTTCGTCCGTGAGGTGTTCGACGACCTCTCGTCGTTCCTGATGGGGTGGATGCTCTGGTTCGCGTACATGATCGCGGGCGGACTGTACGCACTCGGGTTCGCGCCGAACTTCCTCGAACTCCTGCACGTCTACGGCGTCGTCGCGCCGCCGGACGAGGTTGGTGCCATCGCCGTGCCACTGGCCGGCGTCGACATTCCGCCGGCCGTCGGCCTCGCGTTCGTCGCCGTGCTGGGGCTGGTCTCGCTCAACGCCGTTTCCACGGCGGCCAGCGGGAGCGTCGAGACGATCTTTACGATCACCAAGGTGACGATCCTGCTGGTGTTCGTCGGCTTTGGACTCACGAGTCCGATGTTCTCGACCGCGCAGTTCCAGCCACTCTTTAGCAACGGGCCGACTGCGGTCCTGCCCGCCATGGGGCTGACGTTCATCGCCTTCGAGGGGTACGACCTCATCACGACCGTCACCGAGGAGGTCGAGAACCCCCGCGAAAACATTCCGAAGGCGATCTTCGTCAGCCTCGCCGCGACGGTCGTCGTCTACCTCGCGGTCGTCCTCGTTGCCATCGGGACGCTCGGAGCCAGTGGGCTGGCTGCGGCCGGTGAAGCCGGGATCGCCCGTGCAGCGACTGCATTCATGCCCAAGAACCTCCCGATCATCCAGAACGGTGGTGCCATCATCGTCTTCGGCGCGGTGTTCTCGACGCTGACCGCGCTCAATGCCGTCGTCATCGCGTCCTCGCGGGTCGCGTTCTCGATGGGCAGAGAAGAACAGTTGCTCCCGTCGTTCGGCCGGATCCACCACCGGTACGGGACGCCGTTCGTTGCGATCCTCGCGAGCGCCGTCGTCATGCTGTGTTCGGTGGCCCTGCCGACCCAGAGCGCCGGCAACATGTCGAGTCTGTTCTTCCTGCTGTCCTTCATCGTCGTCAACGGCGCGGTGATCCGACTGCGCCGCGAGCGCCCGAACATGACTCGTCCGTACGAGATGCCGTACTACCCCGTCCCGCCGCTGCTCGGGATCGCACTGAATCTGGTCCTGACCGGCGTCCTCGTCGAGTACCTGCTGCGGACGGACCCGCTCGCACTGGTGTTGAGCATCGCGTGGATACTGCTCGGTGTCCTCGCATATCTCGGCCTGCGACGGCGTGACACAGACGTGGCGTCCGAGCCAGCGCCGACGGAATCATCACCCTCCTCGGAGAACGTTGATACATGACTGCAACGCTCAACGTCGTCATCGCCGGCGGTGGTCGTGTTGGCTTGCAAGCAGCCGCGATGCTGGACGATCGTGGCCACGACGTGACGGTCGTCGAACGCGACGGGGATCGCTGTGACCGTGTCGCCGACGAGTACGTCGCGACGGTGATCCACGGTGACGCCTCGAACCCCGACATCCTCGAACAGACGGGGATCGACCGGTGTGACGTGGTCGCCGGACTCACTGGCGAGGCCGGTCTGAATCTCGCCATCTGCATGGAAGCCAAACAGATGACCGACACCGTCCGCACCGTCGCGCGGATCGACAGCGCGGACAAGGAGTCGTACACGCGCTTCGTCGACGCGGTCCTCTTTCCCGAGCGCAGCGGAGCACGCGTCGCGGTCAACGAGATCGTTGGCAGCGACGTGCAGGCGCTGGCCGATCTCACCGGTGAACTCGACATTCTTCAGATTCGGGTGGCAGAGAGCGCTCCCGCTGCCGGCAAGACACTCTCCGAGGTGCGCTTCCCATCGGGCACCCTCGTCGTCTCGGACGCGGCCGGCGACCGGATCGCCCGTCCTGATACGACGCTGACGGCCGGCGAAACCTACATCCTCGCGGTCGAACCGGACGTGGCCGACGAAGTGATGAACCTCATGCGCGGGTAGGCGTTGCCGGGACTGGAGAAACAGGCGTCCGATCGCGTGCTATGCGGGCGTGCCGACCCGTTCGATCGCCTTGTTGATCGTCAGCCCCGAGACCATCGAGGTCCCGATGTACCACACCGTCCAGACCTGCAACGGGCCGATCAGTTTGGCCGTCCAGACGATCCGTCCGAGGACGGGGAAGACGGCTGCTGTCGGCGTCACCGCCGCGGCGGGCGCGACCACCAGCCACGAGAGCCACAGGAAGACGGGTGCGGAGATCAGCACCGTCCAGGCCATCGGCTTGAGCATGTGCTTGAACATCGACAGCTGTTCGGTCATCAGTTCCTGCTGTTCGGCCTGCAGGCGCTCGACCGCGTCGTCGTCGCCCCGTTCGCGGGCGTCGTCGAGGCGGTCACGTACGTCGTTCATCCGCGTCTTCAGGTCGTCCATCGCTGCTTTCGTCTGGAGCCGTCGCCGAATCGTCGTCGAGACCAGTGCCGTCAGGACGGCAAGCAAGGTGAGTGTCGCGGCGAAGGGAAGCGTCGCGGCGACCGGTCCCAGCACCGTATCGACGCTCTGGCCGATCAGGTCACGGGCACCGGGGAGCTGATAGCTCGCCATCAGTGCGAGCGCGCCGACGCCGGCGAGCTTATCGAATCGGGACCAGCCGTCGGTATCGGCCAGTGGGTCGGCTTTGGGTTCCGTGTCGAGATCGATCCCGGCGAGCGTCTCACGCGCCGCGGTCGGGTCGTCGACGACGAAGCGGTCGCCCGCGGGGACGAGCAGGTCGTGATCGAGCAGTCGACCCCACTGGACGGGGTCCAGTCGGTCGCTCACGTCCGCCCAGACGACGGTGCCGTCGCCCGATTCGGCCGCTTCGAGGACGACCGACAGCGCCGCTGCGAGGGCGTCGTCCTCGTGGAGGGTGTCCAGAGACGTGTCCATACGCATGTGTTACGGTCGCGACACATGAATCTGTCTGCTCAGCGCCACGTATCGCCAGAGAGAGCAGCGCCCGCTCAGCAGACGTTCTTGGGGTTGACGCCCAGTCCTTCCAGCGTCGCGACGTAGTCGTCCTCGTAGGCGGCCTGGACGACGGCGGTCGCCGCGTCCTCGGCGGTGTCCCAGTCGCCCTCGTCGGCCAGCGCGTCGAGGGCCTGCTCACGCAGTGTCTCGATGTCGCTGCCCATCTCGCGGAAGGTCTGGGAGGTCTGGGGGTCGGCCTGCCCGACGAAGTAGCCCGTCAGCTGTTCGAAGGTCTTCTTCGCGACGAGCGTCCAGCCGACGAAGCCGCCGAGTCGCGCGACACGGCCGTCCTGCTGGGCCAGCGTTTCGAGGGCGGCCGAGCGCTCGCCGGGGTCGTGGTCGTCGAGCTTTCCGGTGATCGTCTCGTACTGGTCGCCGGCAGTGTCGGCGGCGGCTTGGAACACGTCGCTGTCCCAGTCGCCGACGGTCTCGGCGACGTGGTGGACGGTGGTCGCGGCGCTCGACAGCACGACATTCTCCTCCATCTCGCCCTCGGTGATCGCGTACAGGGCCTTCGAGGAGCCAAGGCGTGAGAGGGGAGTCTTGTTCTCGGAGCGAACCGTCTCGACGAAATCGTCTGCGTTCATACGCGTGGGTACGCAGGCCAGGGCTTGTAACTGCCGGGATGCGAACGAGAGGATTATTCCCCACGCTCCCCTCACTGGCGGCAATGACCGACGCTCCGCTCGTCGTCGCCATCGCCGGGAGCCTGCGCGAGACGAGCACGACGCGATTCGCACTCGAACACGCCCTCGACGCGGCCGAGACGACTGGCGCGACGACGGAACTGATCGACTTGCGACAGTGGGACCTACCGCTGTTCGACCCGGACGACCGGGATCGGGGGGACGCTGGGGCGCTCAAGCGACTCGTGGCGGACGCCGACGCGGTCGTGCTCGGGACGCCGGTGTACCACGGCATGATCTCCTCGGCGCTGAAGAACGCCTTCGACTATCTCGGGCGCGACGAGTTCGACGACACGACCGTCGGCCTGCTGGCGACCGCCGGTGGTGGCTCCTACGCACAGACGTTAGAACACCTGCGAACCGGTGTTCGGACGGTCCACGGCTGGAGCCTGCCCCACGAGGTCGGCATCAGGAACGCGAGTGAGGCGTTCGACGACGACGGCGAAATCGTCGATCCCGCCATCGAACAGCGAGTCCGGCGGCTCGGTCGCCTCGCCGCGACCAACGCGGGCGTCGAACCACGTGCCAGCGAGTGAGTGGCAAGAGCGCCCTCGACGACCCCCGCTGATTCAGTGACGGAATTCTTATATTATTTCCGTTATCGCAGCTTTTTTCGAACGGAACCACCGGACAGCAACCGAGTGCTCGGGATGGACATAGTTGTCTATATACCGTATATATGAACGGGATTTATTTGACCGTGGTCGGGCGCTCAACGTAATGAGTTCACAGGATGGTTCGGGGTCGGTCGGCTGGTCGTTCTTGCCGAATGCGCTCCGCCAGCGATTCGTGTGGAAGTTCCTGACGACGGTCGCCATCGTGGTCGTCGTCACGGCGGGTATCGGCGTCGTCTCGCTGAACACCGCGACGGCGACCCTGACCGGACAGGTCGACGAGCGGACGACGACCACCGCGGAGTTACAGGCCGACGCGCTGGATCGGTGGCTCGACGGCCACCGCGAGACCGCCACCCAGATCGGGCTGCGACCGGACGTACAGGCCGGCAACGCCACGTCGGTGCAGGCGTACTTCGACGCCCACCGGTTCGACCCGGACGTGATCAGCGTCAACTACGTCGCCGACGACGGGACCGTGCTGGCGAGTACGAACGCCTCGCGGGTCAACACCTCTGTCACGGGGACACCGGTCGGCGGGGCGCTCGCGGCGGGCGTGCCGGTCGGGCCGGCGCAGGTCGTCGAGGACTCCTATACTCGGCGGGGATCGACCGTCGCCGGCATCGTCGGCAACTCCGTCGGGAGCGAGGGCGTGATCCTGATCGAGGCGGCACTGGGTGACCCGGTCGCCGGCTTCGACCCGAAGGGCCGCGCGGGCTACACGACGCTGCACGACACCGACGAGATGTTCTTCGCGACCGTCGAGTCGCCCTCGTCCGTCCCCGAATCCGTTCGACGAGCGACCGCCACTGGCTCGGCGAACCTCGAATCCTCGGCCGGCGAAGTCGTCGGTCACGCACCGATCGCCGGCACGGACTGGGTGATCGTCCGCCATCTGCCGGCGTCGGCCGCCTTCGCCGTCCGCGAGGAGATTCGCACCGGTATTCTCGCCGTCATGGGTGCGCCGCTGCTCTTGCTCGGTGGGCTGGTGCTCGTCAGTGGCTGGCGGACTGGCAACGCCCTCGAACGGCTCTCGGCCAAGGCCGAACGGATCGAGGGCGGCGACCTCGACGTGGAACTCGAACAGACGCGGGCCGACGAGATCGGACAGCTTACGGCCGCGTTCGACAGCATGCGCCACTCGCTGAAAAAGGAGATCCACGAGGCCCGCGCCGCGCGCAAGGAGGCGGAAGTCTCCCGGGCCGAAGCCATGGAGATGAACGAGTACCTCGAAGCGACCGCCGACGAGTACTCCGAGGTCCTCACGGAGTGTGCCGCAGGAGATCTGACCGTGCGGATGGACGCCGATGGCGAGCACGAGGCGATGGATCGCATCGCGACGGACTTCAACGAGACCGTCGCGGAACTGGAGAAGACGACCGGACAGCTCAAGACCTTCGCCGAGGACGTTGCCGACTCGGCCGAACACGTCGAGCAGAGTACGTCGACGCTCCGGCAGGCCTCCGAGCAGGTCGCCGAAGCCGCCCAGCAGGTGTCACTCGACGCCTACGAACAGCAAGAACAGCTGGCCGACATCTCCGCGGAGATGGACGCCGTCGCGACGACGCTGGAGCGGTACGCCGACGAACACGAGCACCTCGACTTGGCGAAGCCACTTGATCGCATTCGGGCGGTGGCGACGACGCTGTCGGACGTGGCCGAGATCAGCGAGGAAACGACGCAGGCCGCAGAGACGGTCGCCGGCGCTGCCGAGGAACAGACCGCCGAACTCAACGAGGTGTCCCAGCAGGCAGACACCCTCAAGCAGTACGCTCGGCCGCTCGGTGACGTGCTCAGTCGCTTCAAGACCGAATCCGAACGGGAGTTCTTCTTCCCGTCGGGACCGGGCAACGTCGGCGAGGAGGCCGCGGGTGACTCCGGGCCACAGAACTGATCCTGTCGGCTGTCAGTTCGTGCGCCATCCCGACACGGCCGATTCTCTCGTTCGAGCGTCCGATGTCGGGTGCTGAACGGTCCCATACGTATATGCCGACTGGCACTAACTGTCAGGTATGTTCGACCAGCACGTGGGTGACGACCGCCCGTCCCGGTACCACATCCTCTGGTACGCCGGGCGGTCGGAGTCGAACCTTCGAATCGATCCGGGGCTACTGCGCGGGTGGTGTCGCCAGTGGGACTATCACTTCGAGCACCGTCGCCGGGTCGATCACGACCGGGCCGACGAGCCACGCGCGCAAGCACGCGTCTCGTTTGCCTTCGAAGAAACGACAGAGCAGACGCTGACACACGGCGACCGCGAGTACACCTTCACGACCGATCGGACGCCCGCGACCTTCTTCGAACTCGACGACTGTGGCGACGCACGCCTGAAGACCTGGGCCAGCGAGCGCACGCTCGACCTGCGGGAACTCCGCATCGACGGGCGCGACCTCGTGTTCGATGCCGTCTCGGAACCGGGTCCCGGTCGCGTCCACGGCACGTGGCTGGCGACCACTGTCGAACGAAGCAAGTACTGGCTGACTGGGTAGCCCGACCGGGATTCGACCGAACAATCAAGAGCGTGTACTCACATGGGTGTGCCATGACGGAGTTCGCCCGGCTGGCCGGTTCGCCCGACCGACTCGCGGCGCTGGTCGCCGAGACGACGCTCTCTCCCGATCTCGCCGATCCCTACTACGGGCGGATGTTGTTCGCGCTCCGGGGTGACGGTATGACAGCCCCCGCTCGATCGGACTCGCCGTCGGTGTACACGAGCTACACGCCCGACTACTTCGAGCACTATGCGGTCGAACGAGCGGGCTACGTCGTTCTCGGTACTGTCCCGACGCTGCGCTGGCTGGACTGGCTCGACGACGAATCCGTCGAGGTCGTCTTCGGCGGTGACTCCGGCGGGCAACTGATCCAGTGGGTCGAGATCCGTGGCGCGGATCACCGCGTGCGGGCCGATCCGCTCCCGACGGACGTGGCCGTCGACTCGGTCGATCTGGGGATGCCTGCGTCGTTCGACGACGACGGGCGGTTCGCGCCCGACGGAGAGCCAGCAACGACGACCGTCGAGACCGACGCCGCGACACTCGAACGGCTCGTCACGGCCGCCGACATCGTCGACGGTGACGGCGTGCCGGTGGTCGTCGCGGACGGGCAGTTCCGGCTGGCAGTTTCGGGGGCGGTGATGAACGGCGTGGGGACGCTGTCGGGGACCGTCGAGGGTCCCGACTGTCGGAACTGGTATGGGCCGGAACTGGGAACGCTCACGCGGACGCTCGACGGACCGGTTCGCCTCGAAATCGTCCCCGACGGACCGATGGCCGTGATTCAGGAGACCGATGCGGCGACGCGCCGGTACGTGCTCGACGAGCGTGTGTAGCGACTGTCGGCACTCGTCGTCGTGGCACGAAAGAAAGAACGGAAACTGACCTCAGTTGCCTTTCTCTGCGAGAAAGTGAACTGTTGTCTCGCGACGAGACGCTCGACTGCCTAGTTCCCTTTCTCCACGGGTCGCTTCGCTCCCCGTTCCGATTCGAGGCCGACGCCTGCGCTTCGCTTAGTTGTCGGCCTCGCCCTTCTCTGCGAGAAAGGGAACTACTGTCTCGCGACGAGACGCTCGACTGCCTAGTTCCCTTTCTCGATGGGCGCGCCGACGAGGTTGCCCCACTCGGTCCAGGAGCCGTCGTAGTTGACGGCGTCGTCGTAGCCAAGCAGTTCGTGGAGTGCGAACCAGGCGACCGACGAGCGCTCGCCGATGCGGCAGTAGGCGACGGTCGTCTCGTCGCCGTCGATGCCTTCCTCGGCGTACAGTTCCTGCAGTTCGTCGAAGTCCTTGAAGGTGCCGTCGTCGTTGGTCACTGCGGCCCACGAGATGTTACTGGCACCGGGGACGTGGCCGCCGCGCTGGGCGGTCTCCTGCAGGCCCGGCGGTGCGAGGACCTCGCCGGAGAACTCCTCGGGCGAGCGAACGTCGACGAGGGGCAGGCCCTTGTCGATGGCGTTCTCGACGTCGTCGCGGTACGCGCGGATGGACTCGCGCGGGCCGGAGGCCTCGTACTCCGTGGCCGAGAAGTCGGGGACCTCGTCGGTCGTCGAGTAGTCGTTGTCGAGCCAGTACTCGCGGCCGCCGTCGAGCAGGCGCACGTCGTCGTGGCCGTAGTATTTGAACTGCCAGTAAGTGTAGGCGGCGAACCAGTTGGAGTTGTCACCGTAGAGGACGACTGTGTCGTCCTCGCTGATACCGTGGGAACCCAGCAGGTCCTCGAAGTCCTCTTTCGAGAGGATGTCGCGGGTGGTCTGGTCCTGCAGTTGGGTCTCCCAGTTGAAACCGATCGCACCGGGTGCGTGGGCCTCGTCGTAGGCCTCCGTGTCGACGTCGACCTCCACGAGTCGGTGGTCGGAGTCGTCGCTCTGGAACGCGTCGAGATTGTCCTCGACCCAGTCGGCGGTGACGAGAACGTCGTTGGCGTAATCGCTCATGTGCAACCATCGCTACACACGCCCACCACTTATGCCACGTCGTTACGGCATCATCCGCCCCTCCTCCCCCCTGTCGGCAGTTTCTGCCCATACACCGTACGTGTTGACACGCCAACTGTTCGCACGATCGGTGCGTCATCTCCCGACCTGCGGTGGGACAGCACCGACGGCCGCCCGCGATGCGGATTATATTGCCGCTATCTTCGAGTACGCGAGACGGACGATTCAAGCCGACGCGGCCAGAATCGCCCGGTAATGACTGATATCGTTCCCCAGTCGTGGCTCGCCGACCGACTCGACGAGGTTCGGGTCGTCGACGTGCGCGACGGCTGGGAGTACGACGGCATCGGCCACGTCCCCGGCGCGGTCAACGTCCCGTTCGATTCGTTCCGGGCCGAGGAAAGCGGCGCGGCCGACGAGGGGATGCTCCCCGGCGAGGACACCTTCGAACGCCTGCTCTCGGAGGCGGGCATCGACGAAGACGACGACATCGTGGCCTACGACGACACCCACGGTGTCTTCGCCGCCCGATTCCTCGTCACCGCCGAACTGTACGGCCACGACCCGCCGAAGCTTCACTTGCTCGACGGCGACTTCTCGGCGTGGCAACTGGCTCACGAGACGACGAGCGAGGCCCCCGAACCGACCCCGACGGAGTACGTCGTCGACCCACCCGCCGAGACGCCACTGGTCGACGCCGACGCCGTCGCCACGGCGGTCGATGGCGACGCCGTGATCGTCGACACCCGCGAACAGTGGGAGTACGGGGAGGGTCACATCCCCGGTGCGGTCCGACTCGACTGGCAGGAACTCGTCGACGACGAGACTCGCGGCCTGCTCCCGGACGACGAGGCCCGCGAACTGCTCGAATCACGGGGGATCACGCCCGATCGGCGGATCGTCCTGTACTGTAACACGGCTCGACGGATCAGCCACACCTACGTCGTCCTCCGTCATCTGGGCTACGACGATCTGGCGTTCTACGAAGGAAGTCTGACCGAGTGGGTGCAGCAGGGCCGGCCACTGGAGACAGACGAGACCGACGAATACTCGTCGGTCTCGAATCGGAACGGGGAGTGATGGCGACCCGTGGAGACAGGCGAGAGCGACGAATACTCGTCGGTCTCGAATCGGAACGGGGAGTGATGGCGACCCGTGGAGACGGGCGAGAGCGACGCGGAGGCATCGGTCTCGAATCGGAACGGGGAGCGTCAGCGACCCGTGGAGACGGGCGAGAGCGACGCGGAGGCATCGGTCTCGAATCGGAACGGGGAGCGTCAGCGACCCGTGGAGACGGGCGAGAGCGACGCGGAGGCATCGGTCTCGAATCGGAACGGGGAGCGCCAGCGACCCGTGGAGACAGGCGGGGAGTAAGCCCTACGTCTCCCCGCCGCCATCCACATCGGCCGCGGCGTCCGCGCCGTAATTCAGTTCTCGCTGGATCGTCGTCCGGTCGCTCGTCAGGAGTTCGACGGCTTCGACGAACAGCGCAACGACCAGCGGGCCGGCGATGAAGCCGACGATCCCGATAGTGAGGACGCCGCCGGTAAAGCCGATGAAGTAGAGGCTCGCCGGGATGTCGGCGGTGTAGGGGGCCAGTTGCGGGCGGATGATCGCGTCCGGGAGGAAGCCGACGAACACCAGTCCGATCACCAGCAGCGTGATCGCACTCGTGATGTCACCGGCGACCGCGTCCGTCGCGGCCACGAGGGCGATCAGGACGCTCGGGCCGACGACGGGGATGAACTGGAGGATGCCCGCGACCGCCGCCAGCCCGAACGCGCCGGGATAGCCCAGTCCGGCGAAGACGACGTAGGCGATGAGGAAGGTCCCGAGCGCCGTCGCCCCCTGCAGGACGTAGATCGCGTACAGCGTGTCCCGGACTCGCTCGTGGATCGTTCGGACGAGGTCGTGGTACGCCGTCGGGACGGTCTGGAAGACGACTTCCGGCGCGGCGGTGGGCCGCAACAGCAGGGCGTAGACCAGCAGCGTAAACAGGAACACTTTCAGCGCGAGGATCGGCCCGGCACTCGCCACGCTGAGGGCGAACTCGGTGATGACCTCTCTGGCGTTGCTGGCGAGGATACCTACTTCGAACGCGACGGCCGTCCCGAGCACCTCGAACTCGAAGCTCGTCGGGAGCGAGCGGAGATACGAGAGGAGTGTGTCACGGCGGCGATACAGCGACCAGAGCGGCGGGACGAAAAGCGCCGCGACGGCGAGAAAGGCGACGCTCGTGGCGACGGCGGCGGCGACACGCCGATGCAGGCCACGCCGGACCAGCATTCGTCGGAGCGGATAGAGTACGTAGGCGACGGTGATGGCGAAGAACACAGTCATCACGACGCTCCAGAGCAATGCCGCGGTCAACAGTCCCGTCGCGACGACCAACCCGATGAGCACCCCCTGGCGCGTTCGCATGGCACAGTACAGTTCCGCCGGTGACAAAAACGTTCCCGGTCTACGACGGCGCTGTCCACCGCAGGTCCCAGTTTCCGGCCCAGAAGCTCGGAATCTCCTTTTATACTGTCTGGGTGTGAACCGTCGTGTATGAGACGCACAGTCCCTGCACTGCTCGCAGTACTGCTGCTCGTGGTAGCGCTCCCCGGCATCGCCGTGGCAGAGACCCGGACCGGCGGCACCGTCACCGTCGGTCCCGACGAGACTATCGACGGTGATCTCGAAACCTACGGGGGAACGGTCGTGATCGAAGGCACCGTCACCGGCGACGTGGAAGCGTTCGCCGGATCGGTCGTGATCGACGGCACGGTCCAGGGTAACGTCGAGACGTTCGCCGGCACCGTCGAGATCAGGGGGACGGTCGACGGCGACGTGGAGAGCGCCGGCGGCACCGTCACCATCACCGACGACGCACAGATCGGCGGGAGCCTCAGCGCCGGCGCTGGCACCGTCACGATCGACGGGGAAGTCGCCGAGGACGTCGAGGTCGGTGCCGAGCAGATCGTCCTCGGTCCGACCGCCGAGATCGGCGGTGACCTGACCTACGACGGCCAGCTAGAGCGTGCCGACGGCGCGGTCGTCGACGGCACGGTGTCCCGAACGAGCAACGTCTCTCCCGGCCCGTCCGGTCCCGGGGTCGCCGTCCCGTCGGGCACGTTCACCGTCTACGGCGTCCTCGTGAACCTCGTGGCCGGCGCGGTGCTGCTCGTCGCGTTCCCCCGCTTCTCCTCGACCGTCGCCGACGGGATCACCGACGATCCCCTGCGCTCGGGCGTGTTCGGGCTGCTGGCGCTGATCGCTATCCCGGTCGTCTGTGTACTCCTGTTTCTGACGATCGTTGGCATCCCGCTGTCGCTCGCTGGTCTCGTCGCCTACGCCTTCTTCGTGTGGGCCGGCGCGCTGTACGGTCGCTTCGCGGCGGGTCGCTGGGTCCTCGCCCAGACCGGCCGTGACAGTCGCTGGCTCGCGCTCGTACTCGGTGTCCTCGGGGTTGCGCTGTTGAAACTGCTCCCCATCCTCGGCGAACTGGTCGAGGCCGCCGTCGTTCTGCTGGGTCTGGGCGCGCTCGTCCTCGCGCTCACCGACCGGTACGGCTCGGGCGGCGACGAACCACGCGACACGAGCGAACCGGCCACCGGCGACGCCGAACCGGCCTGACGGTCGACACGCTCAAGCCCGCTGGGCTGTACGCTCCTGTATGCGCGTGACAGTCGAGGTCGCTGGCGGCGACACCCACGAGGTCGACATCGACGAAGGTGGGACCTACGGGGACCTGCTGGCCCCGACCGACCTCAATCCCCACACCGTCTCGCTACTGGTCGACGGCACGCCGGTGCCCGAAGACCGGCCAGTCGAGACCGACCACGTCCGCGTCGTTCGCCTGATCAAGGGCGGGTGACCAGGTCGTTTTTGCACAGGGCGTCCCTCTATCGACTATGAGCGAGCAGCCACTGGACTTTTCGTTGCCCAACGTCGGTCCCGGCCCGGACCCCCTCTCGCTGTCGGCACTCGCCGCCGACAACGACTTCGTCGTCCTCCTGTTCCAGCGCGACGAGTACTGTACGAACTGTCGCAAGCAGGTCCGGGCGGTGGCCGACCGCTACGACGACTTTCGCGAGCGGGGTGCCGAGGTGGTCTCGATCCTCCCGGAGCCACGCGAGGCCGCCGCGAACTGGCAGCAGCGCTACGACCTGCCCTATCCGCTGTGTGCCGACCCCGACGCCAGCGTCGGCGACGCCTACGATCAGCCCGTTCGCTTTGGCTTTCTGGGTAAGTGGAGCGACTTCCTCGGGCGGATGCCCGTCGTCGTGCTGGTCGACGTGCGCGAGACACCGGTCGTCGTCTGGTCGTACCGTGGCTCCTCGACGTTCGACCGGCCCGACATCGACACGATCCTCGCGAAGATCGACGCCCAGTGATGGAGGTTCGCGAAGCCACATCCGCCGACCGGGTCGCCGTCGCGAACGTCCTCGACGGCGCGATGCTCGACACCGATCCCGACCGCCTCCGGGCGAGTCTCGACCGGGGCGAGACACTCGTCGCCACCGCCGACGACCGAATTCTGGGCGCGCTCGTGCTCGACGGTGACCGGATCGAAAGCGTCGCCGTCCGCCGCCGTCGCCGCGGGCAGGGTATCGGGACGGCACTGGTCGAGGCCGCGGGACGCGAGCGGGACTGTCTCGTCGCCGAGTTCGACGAGCGCGTTACTCCGTTCTACGAGTCGCTGGGCTTCGAGATCGAACCGGTCACGGGCGAGGACGGGCGATATCGGGCCACCAGAGATTTTTAGGCCCAGTGGCGTCTCGGTGGCGACGATGTCCCCGAACACCTCCCAGTCGGCCGTGTCAGCGCGCGAAGACCGTGTCCTCGCCTTCGTGCTCGATTTCCTTCTGTTGAGTCTCGTGACCGCGTTCATCTGGCTCACCTTCTCGATCGTGAGCGCCTTCGTCGGGGCCGGCACCGCGTTCGGTGCGTCCGCACTGAGCGGGTCCGCGTCGGCCGCCGGGAGTGCGCCAGCGATGGGATCCGCGGGAGCGCTGATCGGCTCGATGCTCGTGTCGTGGCTGATCGCGCTGGTCCAGTGGGTCGCAATCGCAGTCGTCCTCACCGCCTACTTCACGCTGTTCGTCGAGCGCGACGGTCAGACCCTCGGGATGCGTGCGACCGACGTGATCGTCCGGGCCGAGGACGGCACCGCCTGTACGCGTTCGCAGGCACTGCGACGCACGGCCGTCTTGCTCGCGCCGCTCCCGCTGATGGCGCTGTCGAGTGTCTTCATCCCGCTCGTCGGCTTCCCGCTGGCGCTGTTGGTGATGGTCGGCTGGCTGGCCGTCGAGGCGGGCTTTATCTTCACCGACGACAGCGCCCAGCGACTCGGCGACCGCTTTGCGGACACGGTCGTCGTCGAAGCTACGGCGTAACACTGCGTCGCCCCGCTCGCGCCCCGATCCTACACGAGCGGTGCGACCACGTCACGCCCCGCAGCGAGGAGTTCGTCGACGCGGGCCTGACTGCCGGCCTCGGCGTACACTCGGAGCTTCGGTTCCGTCCCCGAGGGCCGGACGAGCAGCCACGTTCCGTCTGCCAGTGTCATCTTGAACCCGTCGACGGTCGACACCGAGTCGACGGCCTGCCCGGCCACGCTGTCGGGCAGGTCGGTTTCGAGGTCGGCCAGCACGCCGGCCTTGCGGTCGTCCGGGCAGTCGACGCTGACCCGGCCCTGATGGATCTCGCCGTGCTCGGCGAGCAGCGCGTCGACGCGGTCGTCCAGTGACCGCTCGTGGTCGGCCGCGGCAGCAAGCAGCGCCACTAGCACGCCGTCCTTGTTTCGAAGGTGGGCCGTCAATCCGAAGCCACCGGACTCCTCCCCGCCCATCAGCGCGTCGTGGTCGGCCATCGACTCGGCGACGTACTTGAAGCCGACGGCGGTCTCGTGGACGGACTGGCCGTGGGACTGGGCGACGCGGTCGACGATGGAACTGGTCGAGACCGTCCTGACTACGTCCCCGTCGTTCGAGTCGAGCAGGTCGTCGTAGACGGCCGCAAAGAAGAGGTTCGGATCGAGGAAGCCCCGCTCGGGCGTGACGACGCTGACCCGGTCGGCGTCACCGTCGTTGACGATCCCGAGGTCGGCGTCGCCGGACTGGACGCGCTCGATCAGTGCTTCGACCCGCTCGGCGACGGGTTCGGGTGCGCCGCCACCGAAGTCGGGGTCGGTCCCACAGCGCAGGCGAACGAGGTCGGCACCGGCGCGTTCGAGCAGCCTGTCGGTCACGTCGCGGCCGCTGCCGTGCATCGCGTCGTAGGCGACGGTGAGCCCAGACAGATCGACCGCCTCGTCGCAGACATCGCCGACGAAGTCGACGGCGTGATCGAGGTACTCCGCGACCAGCGCCGCCTCTTCGACGCTGCCCCACTCGTCCTCGGGACGGGTGTCGGGTTCGGCCAGCGCCGCCTCGACGGCGTCGGTCGCGTCCGCCAGCGCGGGCGCGCCACCCGCGGGGACGAACTTCACGCCGTTGTACTCGGGGGGGTTGTGCGAGGCCGTCACCATCAGCGCGCCAGCGAGGTCCCGTTCGCGGACCGTCCACGCGACGACCGGCGTCGGGGTGTCTCGCTCGGGCAAGAGCACGTCGAAGCCGTTGGCACAGAGCACGCGGGCCAACTCTTCGGCGAACCCGCGGGAGTGGTCGCGCGCGTCGTAGCCGACGGCGACGGTCTCGCCGTCGTGGCCGGTGTCCCGGAGGTGCGTCGCGACGCCCTGTCCGATCATGCGGACGCGTTCGTCGGTGAATTCGTCCAGTGTCGCCCGCCAGCCGTCGGTGCCGAAAGCGATGGCAGCCTGCTCGTCGGTCATGGCTGAGACTGCGCCCCCGGCCCGCAAAAAGGTGCGTGACTCCATTGATCCGTATTAAGATTGGGGTACTCACCAGAAATGAGAACATAGCTAAAAGCTTATATCCAGAGATACAACATTGTGACACGTCATGGCAGCCACGACTGACCTCGAACAGAGCGTCCGTGACGAGCTTTCCGGCGACGGCGATCCCGTCGACCAGGACGTGCTCGTCGACAGACTCGCGAACCGGGGCATGGAACGTGGCGAAGTGCTCAAAGTGCTCCGCCACCTGATGGAAGAAGACGAGGTCTCGTACACACTCGAGTGGGATCTGCGACTGGAAGAGTAGTTTTCTATTTCGAATGAGCAATCAAGAACTACGGGAGAGACGCATTTATTCTGGCGAGTCCTCCGGTGATAATCGGACCCCGTTCCAGCGTGATCGAGATCGAATCATCTACACCCCCGCTTTTCGCCGGCTGTCGGGTGTGACTCAGGTCGTCCACTCGACGACCGAACGTGGGTATCACAATCGATTGACACATTCGCTGAAAGTCAGCCAGGTCGGTCGTCGACTTGCGGAGTACCTCGATACGAAGACGCCATCGACGACACTCTCGGAGGCAGGCGGACTCGACCCCGATGTCGTCGAGGCGGCGTGTCTCGCGCACGATCTCGGTCATCCGCCGTTCGGCCACGCCGCTGAAGACGCGCTCCAATCCGGTCTCGACGAGAAAAGCGAGTTCTCCAGCTTCGAGGGGAATCCCCAGTCGTTTCGCATTGTCAACAACGTCGCGATCCACCGGACAGAGTACGGGGACGGACACCGTGGACTCGACCTTACGCTCGCAACACTCAACGCCCTGCTGAAGTATCCCTGGAAGCGTGGCACCACCGGGAAACGGAACCGGAAGTGGGGCTACTACCAGACGGAGGCGACAGAGTTCGAGACCGTACGGGAGCTTCGAACGCCTGGCTCGTCTTCGGATGGCATGAGCCTCGAAGCGCGAATCATGGACTGGGCGGACGACGTGACGTACGCGATCCACGATGTCGTCGATTTCTACCAGGCTGGACTCATCCCGCTCGAAGAGCTTCTGACAAGCACTCACGAACGGGAACAGTTCGTGGACGCGTTCGAGTCGGATGACGACACTGGAAATATCGACGATTCGTGGGACGCGACCGGGTTTCTCGAAGACAGCATCAGAAAGATCGGCGAAGTCGCGGGAAACACCGAGGGGAACGCTCTTGATTCGACGTTCGACGGTTCGAGCGACGACCGCGCGACGACCGGCTTTCTCACCTCAGAGTTGGTCGAGCGCTACCTCGGACTCGGGAGCGACACGAGGGTCGAAATCGATCCAGCCATCGAGGGCGGACTCGACATCGATCCGGAACTCGAATACGAGGTGCGACTGCTGAAGTACCTCACCGAATACTACGTGTTCGACGATCCGGCGCTCGTTGCACAGCAACACGGGCACCGAGAGATGATCCGGCGCTTGTTCGACATTCTGTTCGAAGCGACGGACGCCGACTCAGAGTATGGCAGCATCGTCCCGCGCCCGTTCGATGAACGAGTGGCACAGATCCACGACGGCGAACACGGATACGACGGCATCGACGACGGGACGCTCCGAGCCCGTACCGTCGCGGACATCGTCGCCAGTATGACCGAGCAGCAAGCGATCGATCTGTTCAACCGTGTGACGGGCCAGTCCCCGGGACTCGTGACCGACCAGATCGTCGATCTGTAACGTCGCTCTCACTCTTCGATCAATCGCTCTTTCCGGCGGCGCGAGAACTGCTTGATCTCGTATTCGCGGGACATGGCTGCCGATCTGGACTCGTAGGCTTCGACGTGGACCAGTTCGACCGGCGTCCGGCCACGGGTGTACTTCGCGCCCTCACCGGCGTCGTGTTCGTCGACGCGCCGCTCCACGTCGGTCGTGTAGCCCGTATAGAGCGTGTCGTCGTCACACCGCAGGACGTAGACGTAGTGGTCACTCATCGATTCGACCGTCAGAACAGGGCTTCGTGTGGTACTGGTACCACGATACAGGCGGCCCAGCGGGCCTCACACCTTGTGGGCGCGCTGCTTCGCGACCTCGGCGATTCCAGCGTTCGCCGAACAACTCGGGCACGCGTGGACGTTGCCGCCCTCGTCCGCGAACACCCGAGCGAATCGATCCGACACGTGCGCGCCGCAGTGATCGCACTCTGGCATGATAACTGCCGGTTTCTCGGCGTCCGGCACTTCTACGTACGAGACGGAGTTGCATAGCCTCACATGCCAACACTGTTAGGCCCTCATTCGCGCCTCGCGGCGTCGATCTGTCTGGCGATCAGCCCAGCCTGTGTTCCGGCGGTAAATCCGGCGTCGATGTTGACCACTGTAAGGGCGGTACAGGACTGGAGCATGCCGGAAACGGCCGCTTCACCCCCGCCGGAATGACCGTAGCCAGTCGACACTGGCAGGCCGATCAGAGGCACGTCGACGAGGCCGGCGACGACCGTCGGCAGCGCGCCCTCGCGCCCGGCGGCGACGATGAGCACGTCCTGTTCACGGAGGGTCGGTAACTGATCGACGACGCGCACGAGGCTGGCGACGCCGACGTCGTCGACGCGCTCGACGGTCGCCCCCATCTCGCGGGCGATCATCGCCGCCTCGCCGGCCGGGATGGCGTCCGAAGTCCCCGCCGTGACGACGCCGACGCTGGCGTCCAGTTCGGGGCGTTCGTAGTCGGGGGCGTGGGCGAGGACCCAGTTCGAGCGCTCGGACCACGTGACGGTCGCCTCGGGGGCGTCGTCGGCGAGTCGGTCGCTGATCGCCGCTGCGTGGGCGTCGTCGACACGGGTCGCGATCGCGCGGCCGGTCGTCTCCAGTGCGGTCGCCGCGAGTGCGGCGACCTCCTCGGGTGTCTTGCCGTCGGCGAGCACTGCCTCGGGCACGCCAGAACGCTGCTCGCGCGTGGCGTCGAACCGACCGGCCTCGCCGGTCGCGTAGCCCGATAGCTCGCTCTCGGCCTCGGCGGGGGTGATCTCGCCCGCTGCGACCGCTTCGAGTAGTTCGCGCATACCCCCCCTCGGACGTGCGGATACTCGACTCTTTCCACACGAGTGCCCGCGCCGCGCACCGGGGCCGTTCGAACGGCGAAGCCGTGAGCGTCGCGGTGGGCTCGATGAGAGCGCGCGCGAGCACGCCAGACCGTCGCGAACGGCCACAGACGTGACCGAATGGCCCATTTTGCCGGATCGATCCGGGCACAACTGAAGGGTTTATATGGGGTTTCGAGTGTGAGAGTGGCTCAGACCCCCGTGAATACCGGCGAGAGGCTCCGGCTTCAGGAAAGTATTTAACATGGCACCCGGAACACGGGTTTGTATGGCAGACCTAATCGTCAAAGCCGCCGTGAAGGAAGCGCTCGATGATATGAACGTTGCCTCTGACTTCTACACCGCCCTCGACGACGAGGTCGAGGAGCTGCTCGAGGACGCCGCACGACGCGCCGAGGCAAACGACCGAAAGACCGTCCAGCCGCGCGACCTGTAAGGCTGACGAGCTTCCACGATTTTTTGACACCCGTCCGAGTAGCGATAGCGCTGTCGCGTGTTGACGAGTCGAGCAGTCACAGTTCAGTCACAGTGACGCCGTCGGCCGTGCCCAGATGGATCTCGTCGGCGACGCCGACGAACAGGCCGTGCTCGACGACGCCCGGCACGGCGGCGAGATCGGCCGCAAGCGCCGCCGGGTCGTCGATATCGCCGAAATCACAGTCGAGCACGAGGTTGCCGTTGTCGGTGACGACCGGCCCGTCCTTGCGCTCGGCTCGCCGGAGGTCGGGGTCGCCGCCGAGTTCCGCCACGGCGTCGGCGACGGTCGTCCGGGCGGCCGGCAGCACTTCGACCGGCACGGGGTAGTCGAGCCGGTCGGCTTCCTTCGTCGGGTCGACGACGGCGAGGAAGCGATCCGCGGCCGTGTCGACGATCTTCTCGCGGGCGTGGGCTGCGCCCCCGCCCTTCACGAGGTCGCCGCCGGCGAACTGGTCCGCGCCGTCGATCGCCAGATCGACCGACACCGAATCGAGGTCGGCCAGCGGAATCCCCGCGTCGCGGGCCAGCTCTCGGGACTGGAACGAGGTCGGGACGCCGGTCACGTCCAGCCCCGCATCGACGGCGTCGCCGATGGCCCTGATCGCGTGGGCCGCAGTCGAACCGGTGCCCAGTCCGACGACCATCCCGTCCTCGACCGCTTCGGCGGCCGACTCGCCGGCCGCGCGCTTCGCCGCGTCGGAGCCTCCCTGTTTCATGTGGAGAGCATCTGGGGTGGCGGACAAAACGTTTGTTCTCCCGGCGTCGAACCGACGGTATTTGTGGCTGGCACACCTAGTATCGGTATGTCCCAGTTCGACAGCGTCCTCATCTACGACGGGGAGTGTCCGTACTGTTCGGTCGCCGCGACGGCGCTCGAACGCGTCGACGACCTCGGTGCGATTTCGTGGTACGACGGGGCCGCACAGTCGTTTCTCGAAGCGCAGTTCGACGCGACTCCGTTCGCGATGGTGCTCGTCGACGCCGAGAACGGGACGGTGTACGCGGGCCGGGCGGCCGCCGAGGAACTGACGCGGCGTGCCGGGATGCCCGGACTCGTCGGGTCGCTCGTGCGCGACAACTACGAGACGATTGCCCACGTTGTCGGTCTCGCCAGCGGTCGCGGTCGCGACCCGGCCGACGTACACGAGCGGTACGACCTGACCGATGCCGGGAACGAAGCCTTCCAGTCGCTGGCGGCGAGTGCGGTCGACCGCGACATCCGTGACGGATCGGCGTCGGCGGCGTGACCCTGCCGTTGCCCGGCGTGTGACACGTCCTCGACGACCGTCGGTAGACGACGCATACTTTTTGCCGTCCTCGTGTGACTGACCGGTATGTTCGGCACGAGCGGGATCAGAGGACCAGTCGGCGAAGACGTGACGGCGGCGCTCGCACTCGACGTGGGTCGCGCGGTCGGGGTCGACACCGGGCGAGTCGTCGTGGGCCGTGACCCGCGCGAATCGGGCGAGCTACTGGTCGACGCCATTGCTTCGGGGCTACGCGAGTCCGGCACCGATGTCGTCGACCTCGGTCTCGCAGCGACGCCGACGGTCGCCCGCTCGGTCGCGTGGCACGACGCGGACGCCGGCGTCGCGATCACGGCCTCGCACAATCCCGCGCCCGACAACGGGATCAAGCTCTGGCAGCCGTCCGGGCAGGCCTTCGACGAAGCCCAGCGTGAGCGGATCGCCCAGCGCGTCCGGGACGGCGTCGCCGACCTCGAAGCGTGGGACGGGATCGGATCGCGGACGGCGGCCGACGCCCGCGAGCGCCACGCCGAGACCATCGCCGACGCTGTCGAGTGGTCGGCCGACACACTCGACGATCCGCCGGCGGTCGCCGTCGACATCGGCAACGGCGCGGGTGGCGTGACCATCGACGCCCTCCAGCGGCTGGGCTGTGCGGTCGAGACGCTGAACGCTCAGCCCGACGGCGCTTTCCCGGGGCGACCGAGCGAGCCGACCGCAGAGAACTGCCGGTCGCTGTCGGCGCTGGTCGCCCAGACCGACGCTCGACTCGGCATCGCCCACGACGGCGACGCCGACCGCCTCCGGGCGGCGACGGCCGACGGCACGTTCGTCTCCGGGGACGAACTGCTCGCGGTGTTCGCTCGCGACGCGGCGTCGGCCGGCGAGGCAGTCGCAGTCCCGGTCGACACCAGCCTCGCGGTCGCCGACTACCTCGCCGAAGCGGACGTGGACGTGACCTACACGCCCGTCGGCGACGTGTACGTGGCCGAGCGAGCCAGCGAGCCGGGGATCGCCTTCGGCGGCGAGCCCAGTGGTGCGTGGATCTGGCCATCGGAGACGCTGTGCCCTGACGGCCCGCTCGCGGCCTGTACACTGGTGGCGCTGGACGCCGAGCGACCGCTGGCCGACCGCGTCGCCGAGATACCGGACTACCCCATCCAGCGCGACAGTATCGAAGTCGAGGACAAACACGCCGTCATGGAGCGACTGACCGACCGGATCACCGCGGAGTACGACGAGGTCCAGACGCTGGACGGCGTCCGTGTCGACCTCGGTGACGCGTGGTTCCTCGTGCGTGCGAGTGGGACCCAGCCGCTCGTGCGGATCACGGCCGAGGCCCGCGACAGCGAGCGAGCGGCCGATGCCTTCGAGATCGCTCGCGAGGCAGTCGCCACTGCGCGAACGTGACGATCAGCAGAAAGCAAAGCGGTCGCGAACGTGACCCGTTTCCTGCGAGGCACAACGGACCTGGCGTTACGAGCGTCGCGTCGACCGGGCTTCTCGCACGCTCGCCCCGTCGCGAATCTTGTCTTCGCACTGCGGACAGACCCGCGGTGCGTCGACCCCGTTAGGTGTGAAGACCCGTGCGTAGTCGGCCGTGACGAAGTTACCGCAGTTCTGGCATTCCGGCATACACTCCACACAGACGGAATCTGCCCTCTTAATGGTTCGTGCTCTCCCGCTCACGGTGCCGGCGAACAGCCGGCAGCGGGCCGCTCTCAGAACTCGCCGGTGATCTGGCCGTCTTCGTCGAGCGTGATCACGCCGTCGAACAGGTCCCGGAAGCGCTCGACGGTCGCCTCGTCGTGGACACCCCGTGCGAGGTGGAACATCCCGACGGCGTCGTGTTCGTCGAGCAGTTCCAGCAAGCTCTCGACGGCCTCGACGGCTCGATCCTCGTCGGCGTAGTAGATCAGTTCCGTGACCGAGTCGAAACTGACCCGGCGCTTGCCGTCGTGGTCGGCGAGGAACTGCTCGGTCTGGTCGACGATGGCCTCCCAGTCGTCGGGCGCTGAGACGTACCGGACGTTGTCGGACTTCCGGCGGGTGTAGCCCCGTTCGACCGACAGCGTATCGAGGATCGTCGCCCGATCCTCGTCGACCTCGTAATACTCCAGCTTTTGCTCGACCTCGCGAGCCGTCGTCCGCGTCGACACGACCAGCAGGTAGTCGGTGTCGGTACTGAGGAAGTCGGTGTCCAGTCGATCCGTCTCGCCGGTACTCGGATGCAACAAGAGGATGCCCGTTCCGCCCGGAATCGTCTCGGGCGTGTTCTCGATGGCGAGGGAATACTCCATGTGGTCGTTCAGTGGGTGGCGTGCGCTTTATACTATCGGTCCACCCCCGGACGGGATGTGTGAGCACGCCGGACTTTGGTCGTCACACGATCTCGGCGTAGCAAGTGAGCCGAGATCGGTCACTACACGACCCCGGCGTCAGCAAGTGAGCCGGGATCGGTCACTACACGACCCCGGCGTCAGCAAGTGAGCCGGGATCGGTCACTACACGACCCCGGCGTCAGCAAGTGAGCCGGGATCGGTCACTACACGACCCCGGCGTCAGCAAGTGAGTCGGGCGCGGCTAGAACACGATCCCGGCGTTAGCACGTGAGCCGGGATCGGCTAGAACACACTGTCGGCGGTCGCAGCACCAACGACACTGAAGATCGACCCGACAGCGATCGCTTTCAGCGTCGTCTCGGCGACCGCCATCGGCGTGGGATCGGTCAGGATCTCCCCTTCGACGAGGAAGGTCTCGGGGGCGGTAAAGGCCAGCGCGAGGATCGCAACCGAGCCAAAGGAGACTGCCATCAGCGAGACGAATCGGATCGGGATCCCCGCCACCTCCGCCTCGGCGTCGGGATCGCGGTCGTCGTCGGCCTTGTACAGCGCGCCGTAGCCGATGGCGAAGACGATACCGACGACGGCGACGGCGTGCGCATTGCTCATGTTGGCCGCCAGCACCCACACCTCCTCGGTGACGACGAACGGGCCGGCCAGCAGGAAGCCGCCCACTAGCTGCTGGGCCGTGTCGGCGATTTTGTAGCTCGGCGGCCGTGCCATGACGTGGTCTGTGGTGGGGCCGGTCAAAACGCTGGTGTTCGACGGTGACGGTCGCCGTCGCTACGACGCCGCTCGGAACCGGTCCCACCCGCCACGGTAGTACAGCAGGTACGTGACTGGCACGAACGCAAGCGCCAGTGCGGGGAACGCAAGCGCCTGCGTGAACGGGTCCGGCGGCGTCACGAGCGGACCGACGACGAGGCTACCGAGGACGGCGAGCAACGCCGTCTCGACGGCACGAATCCGGTCAGTGCGCGCCCGCTCGCGCTCCCAGCCGCGACGGATGACCAGATAGACGATGATGCCGAAGGGGACGAACAGCACTCCCAGTACCCACAGCGCCGGGCGGGAGACGCCGTGGGCGAGTGCGTCGCGGTGGGTCCAGTAGGCAAGCAGCCCGGCAGTCGCGACGAAGAAGGCAAGCGGTACCACGAACAGGGCTTGCGTCGTAAACTGGAGGGCGAACGTCTCGGTCACGACTCGCTTCTCACCCCCGAAAACGATAGGCGTTTTCCCGCTCGCCCGCCAGTCCCTGTCTATGAGCGTCAGCGACGCTTTCGACGAGTGGGCCCGCTCGGGCAAGGATCAGGGCATGGAACAGCGCCACTGGCACACCGCAAAGCACGCACTGGCCCGGATGCCGGTCGAAACCGGCGACACCGTCCTCGATCTGGGCTGTGGCTCGGGCTACGCCGGGCGCGCACTGCGCGAGACGAAGGATGCAGGGCGATCCTACGGCATCGACGCCGCCGCTGAGATGGTACACAACGCCGCATCCTACACCGACGACGACCGCGTCGCCTTCGCCGTCGGGGACTTCGAACACCTCCCCTTCGACTCGAACAGCATCGACCACTGCTGGTCGATGGAGGCCTTCTACTACGCCCAGAATCCCCACGCGGTGCTCGACGAACTGCACCGTGTCCTCCGGCCCGGCGGCACGTTCTACTGTGCCGTGAATCGCTGGGAGGAACACGTCCACTCCCACGAATGGGAGGAACTGGTCGGGGTGCCAATGTTGCTCTGGAGCGAAGCGGAGTATCGTGAGGCCTTGCGCGATGCCGGCTTCACTGTCGCCAGTCAGGACCGGATTCCCGACACGGAAGTCGAGATTCCGCCTGCCGAGGCGTTCCCGACCGACGACTGGGAGACCCGCGAGGCGATGGTCGAACGCTACCGTGAGTTCGGGACGCTGCTGACCGTGGGCATCGTCCCAGAGTAGAGCGGCGACGTGCGTCACGGACCTCCGATTTTCAAACCAGTTAAGGCCGGTCCTCTCTTCCCGTCGTGTATGAGTGAGTCAGAGCGTGCGGGTCGGGAGGAAGTCTGGATCGAGAAGTACCGCCCGCAGACGCTCGGAGAGGTCGTGGGCCACGAGACCATCGTCGAACGCCTGCAGAGCTACGTCTCGCGCAACGATCTGAGCCACATGCTCTTCGCGGGACCGGCCGGCACGGGCAAGACGACGAGTGCGACAGCCATCGCTCGCGAACTGTACGGCGAGGACTGGCAGGAGCACTTCCTCGAACTGAACGCCTCGGACGAGCGCGGGATCGACGTGGTCAGAGACCGGATCAAGAGCTTCGCACGGACTTCGTTCGGCGGCGTCGACTATCGAATTATATTTCTCGATGAGGCAGACGCGCTCACCAGCGACGCCCAGTCAGCACTCCGCCGGACGATGGAGCAGTTCTCGAACAACGTCCGCTTCATCATGTCGTGTAACTACTCCAGCCAGATCATCGACCCCATCCAGTCTCGGTGTGCCGTCTTTCGCTTCTCGCCGCTGGGTGACGAGGCCGTCGAGGAGGAGATCCGCCACATCGCCGACGAGGAGGGCATCGAACTCACCGACGACGGCGTCGACGCGCTGGTCTACGCTGCCGGCGGGGACATGCGCAAGGCGATCAACGGCCTGCAGGCGGCGTCGGTCTCGGGCGACGTGGTCGATGAAGAAGCGGTGTTCGCGATCACCTCGACGGCTCGCCCCGAAGTGATTCAGGGGATGGTGCAGGACGCACTCGACGGCGATTTCAAAGCCGCCCGCTCGCAACTGGACGATCTCATTACCGACGAGGGGATCGCTGGCGGCGACATCATCGATCAACTCCACCGCTCGATCTGGGAGTTCGACGTGCCCGACCAGGACGCCGTACGGATTCTGGATCGCGTCGGCGAAGCGGACTACCGCATCACCGAGGGCGCGAACGAACGCATCCAGTTAGAGGCGATGCTGGCGTCGCTGAGCCTAGACGAGTAGTCGCCGGTACTCTATCCCCCAGTGACAGGGTTTTTTTATCTCGATCAGATCGACCAAAACGTAATGCCCTCCAGCACTCGCCGACGCTTCTTGCAGACGGCCGCTGTCGCTCCGTTGCTCTCGTTGCGACAGGGCACAGACGGCACACCGACCAGTCCAGACTACGGCATCGCGTGGGCCGAGTGCGGTGGACCGACTGCGCGGTATCAGGACGCCGTTCGCGGGCCAGATGGTCGATGCTTTGTCCTGCTCGACACACCGAGGGCCGAATCCGCCCCGGCCGTCGTCTCGTTTGGGTCGGACGGAAGTAGTGAACTGGTGTGGTCGTGGCCCGACGGTCGGTCGCTCACCCCGCAGTTGAATGCGATGCAGGGTCTCGAAGACGGCCTCGTTCTCGCCGGGAGCGTCTCCGAATCCAACCAGGACCGAACAGTGCTTGCCAAACTCGATTCGAAACGATCGCTAGAGTGGGTGCAGACGTACGAGACCCACTCCAGCGACCATACTCTTGCGAGCATCTCCACCGAGTTGCTCGTCCTCGTTTGTGATCTCAAACACCCACAGGGTGGGCAAACCTCAGTGTTCGGTATCGAACCGCAGACCGGTACGATAGCGTGGACACAGCGGGACTTCGTCTCCGGCTCGACGCGCGCTGCCCACCGATATCGAGATTCCTGCGTCTGTACTGGGGACATCTACGGTGGTGACAGGACAAACTGGATCGCCCGATTTTCACAGTCCGGTGCTGTTCGATGGCAGCGAGCGCTTTCGGGGCCAGCGCTCTTCGACGCGCGTCGGGTCGCAGTGGACCCGGAGGATCGTCTGCTGATCGCCGGGAGGCGAGACACACCGAGGGGGTTCAAACCCCGTCTGTACGCGCTTGACAGTGAGGGCGAAGAACGGTGGCGTGTCGACGTGGAGAACACCCCGGTGGACACGGACATCGGCGGTATCGCACCGCTTCCTGATAACGGGGTGGTTGCACTGCTCGATCCCGATACAGTTGGTCCTCCAGAGTACGATAACCCCGAGGACACCACGCTCTTGATCGTCACGATCAGCGGGGAGGGCGAACTCTCCGAACCGACGACGCTCGAACCGTGGCGTCATCCGTTCGACGCCCACGATATGTTCGCGACCGACGACGGATTCGTCGCGACGGGCGGTGTGGCCGTGGACGGTGAACCCCGTCCTGCAGCGATCGGTCTGAGTCGGGACGCCGAACGGACGACCCCGACACGGACGCCGACCGCCACTGCGACACGGACCGAGACCCAGACTGCGACGCCCTTCACGTCGACGACCGGCGATGGCATCGGCTCGTCGGCAGCCAACGATAGCTCCGCCACGACGAGCGGGAACGCGCCCGGTTTCGGATCGGTGTCGGCCCTCGTCGCCACACTCGGGCTCGCTGGCTGGCTCTCGCGGCGCACGGACGAGGAGTGACTGCAGCAGGTGTCGCGGACGGTGCCGTCACTCTACCCGTGTGAGACCACAGTCTCAGTGAACGACCGTCTCGACCTCTTGGACCGCTTCGAAATCCGAATCGCCGGTGTGCAGTGCCGAACAGTCGAGTACCGCCGCAGTCGCGAGGTGGATCGCGTCGGCGTAGGAGAGTTCGTTCTCGCGCCGTTCGTAGTATTTCGACCGGAGTCGTGACGCATAGAGGCTAATCTCGGTCGAGACCGGCACGACGTGGATCTCTTCGAAGTCCTCGATCGCGCTGGTGACGAGGTCTGCCGTCGTTCGGTCGACTTCGCGGGCGAGGATGTAGTCGATCTCTGTCAGTGCGATGGTCGACACGGCTCCTCCTTCGGCCCGCGCGTCGTCGATCACCGCCTGCGCCGTCTCGCGCTGGTCGCCGTCGAGCCCGTACTCCAGCCAGACCCACGAGTCGAGATAAATCACTGGAACCGATCCCACTGCTCGCGCTCGCGCTCGATCAGTTCCCGCACGTCGATCTCATAGGGGGTAGCTCGCTCGCGAGCCTCGTCTAGCCGCTCCATCGGATCGGCCGGGACGCCGACGAGACGGACGCCTCCCTCGTCGTCGAACCGGAACAGCACCTTCTCGCCCTCGCGGAGGTCTAATTGCTCTCTGACCGCTTTGGGGATCGTGATCTGCCCCTTGCTCGTGACCGTCGCCTCGAATGACATCGTGGGATTCTCCTTACCGGATGTTACTTCTCATTACAGATAATCGTTCGGCAGTCGTCACCGCACTCGGTTTTGATGGTTGGCCCTCACAGTGCTCGCGAGAAATCACGGCAGGAGTGGGAGACTGCTGACGCTCGATTCACACCCGATCTTTCACCGCGACGGCCACGACCCCGAGCACCAGTCCGTAGACGGCGTGCCACAGCAGCGACGGCGGTGCGAAGTTCGGGAACGGTGGGGAGGCCGGCGAGCCGACGACCGAGAGCCAGATCGGCATCAGGAGTGCGGCCAGCCCGATCCACGTGAGCACGCCCCACGCGACGCCGAGGCCGACGAGGCGGTTCGTCTTTCTGATCGAGAGCGCCTGTGCAACGGCGGCGAAGACGGCACCCAGCACCGCACCGTGGCCGAGGTGGACGGTCATGCCGAGCGCAGGGTTCGGTGGCGGTGCCAGCCCGTACAGGGAGGGAATCGCGACGGCGAGCGTCGCGTCGTTCATCACCAGTACCAGACCGCCCATCACCAGCGAGCCGGCCAGTCCACCGAGGACGCCGGCTTTCAGGCCTGCCGTGTCCGTCGGACTGTGTGACTCGCGTACGGTTTCTGTCGACATGCACTCGGCGAATCGAAGCCGCTGGTAAAGGCCGTATGGCGCTCGTGAGCGCCCGACTCACGACTGGGCAACGTTTAACAGGAACGGACGGAACCGACAGACGACGCCCTAAGGGGCCGTTTTCCGGCAAGGGCTTCGGAACTGTTTTACCCGCTGCTCGGCCAACAGTATCCCAATGAGCGACCTCGCCGACGAATATCGACTCGACTACTTCGAGGAGGAGGGGTTCCACCGCCTGGAGTGTGACTCCTGTGGCGATATGTTTTGGACGCGCGACGAGACGCGCGATACCTGCGGTGAACCGCCCTGCGCGGAGTACGGCTTCATCGACGACCCCGGATTCGACGAACAGCTCTCGCTCGAAGAGATGCGCGAGACGTTCCTCTCTTTCTTCGAGGACCGCGACCACGGCCGCGTCGACCCGTACCCGGTCGCGGCGAACCGCTGGCGCGACGACGTGTTGCTGACCCAGGCTTCTATCTACGACTTCCAGCCCCACGTCACGACCGGCGAGTCGCCGCCACCGGCCAATCCGCTCGTGGTCTCCCAGCCCTGCATTCGGATGCAGGACATCGACAACGTCGGGAAGACGGGCCGCCACACCATGGCCTTCGAGATGGGCGGCCACCACGCCTTCAACGCCGAGGAAGGCTCTGGGTACGCCTACGAGGGCGAGGTCTACTGGAAAGAAGACTGTGTCAAGTACTGCGTCGAACTGTTCGAGGAACTCGGCGCGGACGCGGGCGAACTCACCTTGATCGAGGACGTGTGGGTCGGCGGGGGTAACGCCGGGCCGGCGTTCGAAGTCATCTATCAGGGCCTCGAACTGGCGACGCTCGTCTTCATGCAGTTCGAGCAGGACCCCGAGGGTGACGTGGAGATGAAAGACGGCAACACGTACTCGGAGATGGACCGTCGGGTCATCGACACCGGGTACGGCATCGAGCGCTGGACCTGGATGAGTCAGGGCACGCCGACCGTCTACGAGGCTATCTACCCCGAGATGATCGAGTTCCTGCGGGAGAACGCCAGCCTCGACTACTCCCAAGAGGACGATCAGATCGTCCACCGTGCCGCGAAGCTCGCCGGTCACATGGACATCGACGAGGCCGAAGACATCGAGGCGGCTCGGGACAACATGGCCGATCAGCTGGGCGTCTCGACGAGTCGCCTCGTCGAGTTGATGGAACCGCTCGAATCGATCTACGCCATCGCCGACCACTGCCGGACGCTTGCCTACATGCTCGGCGACGGCATCGTTCCCTCGAACGTCGGGACGGGCTATCTCGCTCGGATGGTGCTTCGACGGACCAAGCGACTGGTCGACACCGTCGGCGTCGACGCGCCCCTGGACGAACTCGTCGACATGCAGGCCGACCGACTCGGCTACACGAACCGTGACACGATCCGCGACATCGTCCGCACCGAGGTCGAGAAATATCGTGAGACATTGGATCGGGGCGGCCGGAAAGTCCGCCAGCTCGCAGACGAATACGCGAAGAAAGACGAGCCGATCCCGGTGCGTGAACTGATCGAACTGTACGACTCACACGGCATCCAGCCGGATATGGTCGAGGAGATCGCCGCAGAGAAAGGGGTCGACGTGGCCGTACCCGACGACTTCTACGGGCTCGTCGCCGAACGCCACGGCGGCGGGCAGGCCTTCGAAGAAGAGGACGAGGTCCCCTACGAGGATCGCCTCGCCGAGCTACCGGGTACCGACCGACTGTACTACGAGGACCAGCAGCGAATGGAGTTCGAGGCGGTCGTGCTGGAAGTGTTCGACCGCGACGATGGCGACTACGACATCGTCCTCGATCAGACGATGTTCTACCCCGAGGGTGGTGGCCAGCCCCCGGACCACGGCACCATCTCGACCGACGACGTGACTGCCGACGTGACGGACGTGCAGATCCACGACGGCGTCATCCTCCACACCGCCGACGCGGACCCCGGCACCGGCGAGTTCGTCCGCGGGCAGGTCGACGCCCGCCGCCGTCGGAGCCTGATGCGCCACCACACGGCGACCCACCTCGTCATCCACAGCGCACGGCAGGTGCTTGGCGAGCACGTCCGGCAGGCCGGCGCACAGAAGGGGACCGATTCCTCCCGGATCGACATCAGCCACTACGAGTCGATCACGCGCGAGCAGGTCAAGGCCATCGAACACCGCGCCAACGAGATCGTGATGGACAACGTCGCCGTCACACAGGAGTGGCCCGAGCGCCACGAGGCAGAGGCCGAACACGGCTTCGACCTGTATCAGGGTGGCATCCCGACCGGCGAGCAGATCCGTCTGATCCACGTCGCCGAGGACGTACAGGCCTGTGGTGGCACCCACGTCGCCCGAACGGGCGACATCGGGACGATCAAACTGCTCAACACCGAGCGCGTCCAGGACGGCGTGATCCGGCTGACCTTCGCGGCTGGCGACGCCGCAATCGACGCCACCCACACGGTCGAGGATGCCCTCTTCGAGACGGCCGACCTCTACGACGTAGCCTACAGCGACGTGCCCGAGACCGCCGAGCGCTTCTTCGACGAGTGGAAGGCCCGCGGCAAGGAGATCGAGGAACTGAAAGAACAGCTGGCCGAGGCCCGCGCCAGCGGCGGCGGCGACGCTGACGAGGTCGAAGTCGGCGAGCGGACGGCGGTCGTCCAGCGCATCGACGCCGACATGGACGAACTCCGGGCACAGGCCAACGCCATCGTCGAGCAGGGATCGGTCGCGGTGCTGGGATCGGGCGCGAGCGGCGCGCAGTTCGTCGTGGCCGTCCCCGACGGCGTCGAGATCAACGCCGGCGAGGTCGTCGGCGAACTCGCATCGCGGGTCGGCGGCGGCGGCGGTGGCCCGCCCGATTTCGCACAGGGGGGCGGTCCCGACGCCGAGGCACTCGACGACGCTCTCGACGACGCACCTGAAATCCTCCGACAGGTCGCCAACGTCTGAGTACCGGCCACCTTCACACCACCAACCTACTTTTAATCGCCTCCTGTACGAGCGAGTGATGCCCTATTGCCTGTCCTGTGGGTCCAAGACGGACTTCGAGACGGCGGACTGTCCTGACTGCGGACGGGCGATCGAGCGCCGGATCGAGCCGCCGGGTGAGGTGGTCGAGGTCGGGGACGGCCCAGAGTCGACTCGCGACCGGGAATCCGGCGAGATGGACACTGACGCCGACGAGACTGCCGACACTGACGCCGACGAGACTGCCGAGCCACCGAAAACCGATCCTGCCGGTCCCTCACCGTTCGACGATCAGTGGGCGATACCCTTCGCCGCGACCTACTCGGTCCGGGGCGACTACCGACCGCTCGTCATCGGGGCGATCGTGGCGCTGCTGGGACTCGTCTTGCCGTTTCTCTTGTTGATTATCGTCGGCTACGGCTACCGACTGCTGCGGGCGACGGCCCGGGGGCAGGTCGAACGACCCGCGTTCGAGGCGTATGGAGAACTGTTTACCGACGGGCTGAAGTGGTCGCTCGTCACGGCCATCTACGGGTCCGTCGCGCTCCTCGGCGCGGTCGCGGCGATCCTCGCCGGTGCCGTCGACGCGCCACTCGGGCAGGCACTGTGGATCGGCACCGCTTTCGTCGCCATCTACCCGTTGCCGGCGTCGCTGACCGTGTACGGTGCAACCGACGATCTACGGGCGGCGTTCGCGCGTAGTCACGCCGGCCGCTTTGCCACCTCGTGGCTCTACCTGAAGGCGTGGCTGGGCTGGCTGGTCGTCGTCGTCCTCTCGGTGCTGCTTGCCGTGGTGTCGGCGTTGACGCTCGTCGGCCCGCTCGCCGTGCAGGCCTGGGCGATCTACGCACTGGCGACGGTGTGGGGCTACTACTACCGCGACGCCGTCGCTCGCGAGATCGTCCCGCCGGCCCCGGACGAACCGGTGGCCTGAGGCCAACGCGACGACCCGAAACAGGGAACAGCGTGCCGCTCCTTTGCTTGCCTATGCCGAAGACGACGACCGACGGCGTGACCCTCCACTACGAGACCGACGGCAGCGGCGAGGCTGTGGCGTTCGTCAACGACGTGGGGGCCGGCGCGTGGCTGTGGGGCTGGCAGTACGGCGTCGTCGCCGGCCCCTACGAAGGCCTCGTCTGGGACCTGCGCGGGACGGGGCAATCGGACGCCTCGCCGGGACCGTACAGCGTCGAAACGCTGGCCGACGACCTCGAAGCTGTGCTCGCCGACGCCGGCGTCGCCAGCGTCCACCTCGTCGGCGCGGGACTGGGCGGGATGGTCGCACTGGCCTACGCCCACCGCTACAATCGAGCGGAGTCGCTGGTCCTGTTCGGGACCGGGGCAAGCGGCGACGCGGTCACCGACCGACTCGACGATCTGTGGGCACCGCTCGACGACGCCGACGCGCTGGCCGACTCCCTGCAGACCGCCTTCGCCTCCGACCTGACCGACCACCGGACGATCCGCGAGGAGATGGTCCAGTGGCGACAGGCCGACGACGCCGACCGCACGGGCTGGCAGGCACAGGCCGCCGCAATGCGCGCGTTCGAGGCCCCGCCGCTGTACGAGATCACGCTCCCGACGCTGGTCATGCACGGCGTCGACGACGTGATCGTGCCCGCGAGTGCGGGCGAGACGCTCGCGGCTGATCTCCCGCGAGGGGAATATCAGGCCGTCGAGGGCGGCCACTGGGCCTTCATCGAGGAGAGCGCCGCCGTCTCGGACGCACTGATGGGCTGGCTCGACGAGCAGACCGCCGCGGAGTGAGCGCGAGCGAGACGGGTCGAGTCGACTGGGCGGTCGTGTCCGCGAGCGCGGCAACGTTCGCCGCGGATCTGTCCATTTTTGAGGCTCCAGCGACTGTCTAGAGACGATGAGTCTCAGGATCGCCCTGTTGAACGCGGCCCACGACGGGGAGCTAAACCGCCGGAACTTCCGGCGGGAACTGGACGCGGACCTCGTCGAGTACGACGTGACCGAACGCGAACTGCCCGACACCTTCGCGTTCGACGGCTGTGTCGTCACCGGTTCGCGTGCCTCCGTCTACTGGGACGAGCCGTGGATCGCAGACCTGTCCTCGTGGGTCCGCGATGCGGTCGAGCGCGACGTGGCGTTCCTGGGTGTCTGTTTTGGCCACCAGCTACTGGCCCACGCACTGGGGGGCCGTGTCGAGGCGATGGACGACTACGAGATCGGCTATCGCACTGTCGCCCACGACGGCAGTTCGGCACTCCTCGACGGCGTCGACCGTGAGTTTACCGTGTTTACGACCCACTCGGATCGCGTGGTCGAACTCCCACCGGGGGCCGAGCAGTTCGCCGAGAACGACTATGGCGTCCACGGGTTTCGGACGGACGATGTCTTTTCGGTGCAGTTCCACCCCGAGTACGACCCCGAGACCGCCCGCGAGGTCACGCAGGGCAAAGACGATCACCTCCCCGAGGACCGCATTCAGGAGGTGCTTTCCGGCATCACGGCAGAGAACTACGACGCCGCCTGCGAGGCCAAGCGACTGTTCGACAACTTCACGGAGTACGTCCGGCAGCGACGTGTCGAGGGTGACGGCGGCGTCACTGCCTCGGACGACTGACCGGAGCGGTGTCACTGCCTCGGACGACTGATCGAAGTCCCAGCCGGCGATGACTGACCGGCCGGCGTCAGACCGATCTTCCGCAGGAACTGCTGCTGCCCGACCAGTGTGACGACGGCGAGCACGATCACGAGCGCCGCTTGTGGCGTCGAGAGGATACCGAGCGCGACGATCAGCGTCGTCGCGCAGGCCGGCGCGTGGCCGGTGTCGGTCGCCGTCATCGCGGCGGTGGTCAGAGCGACCGCGAGGACGCCGCTGACGGCGAGTCGCAGCATCGCGATCGACCCCGGATCGGTGAGCGCACCGAGCGCGACGCCGCCGCCCACGAGCCGGTAGGCGACGAAGCCAGCGACGACACCGATCAGGTGGCCGCCCAGCACGCGACGTGGGGCGCTCTCGGCCGCGTCCGGGTTCGTCGCGAAGAGATATGCCGTCGGGCCGAGACTTGGAAAGAGCAACGGCAGGCCGGTGAGCCAGACGGCTCCGCCAAGCGTCGACAGCAGCGCGGCTGCACGACCCGCCTGCCGGAGCCACGACCGCCGTCGCCACGGAACGACCACGATGACGGGACCTGCCGATCTGGACGGGAAAAGATGGCGTTTTTCGACGGGTCGAACCGTCGGAGCGGACGGTCAGGCCAGGTCGCGCCAGCTTTGCCGTGGCGTCCAGTCGAACAGTGTCTCGGCCTTGAACGTGTCGACGAGTGGGGCGTACTCGTCCGCCCCGAGCGTGTCACGCAGGTCGGCGTCGGGATACAGCTCCGAGACGAGATCACGCGTCGGCACGTCGGCGCAGGTGTCGGGAGCCGACACCCAGACGCGTTCGTGGCCCTCGAAGTCGGCCGCGACCGTCCGGCGGACCAGATCGACGGCATCCGGCATCATCGCGTAGGTAAACAGCGTGTTACGCTGGGCGTGGAAGTTCTCGGCTGTGCGGAGACCGTCGAGCGTCTGGTCGCGCTCGACGAACGCCTCGCGAGCCATCGCCTCGTCGACGACCCACGGGAACCGTAGCGAGGTGATCGTCCGTGGGCAGGTCGGTCGCCGTGCGAACGCGTCGGCGGCGATTTCGAGCGTCTGCTTCCCGAGTCCGTAGGGGTTCGACGGCGTGAGCCGGTGGTCCTCGTCGACGGGGAGGTAGTCGACGGTGATCGGTTCCGGTTCGAAGCCACCGCCGATGGCGCTGAAACTCGACGCCAGCGTCACCGTGTCGATCCCGAGTTCGCCCGCCGCTTCGAGGACGTGATAGCTGGACATGACGTTGCTCTCGTAGGTCCTGAAACCGGGCGTCCGGTCCGGTGTCGGGAGCATGCCCAGATGGACGACGGCGTCGGCGTCGCTCGCGGCGAGCGACCCGTACACCTCGCCGGCGTCGAGCAGGTCCGTCGTGCGGTAGCTGTCGCTGTGTTCTTCGTCGCGCTTGCCCCGCGAGAGATTCACGGTTCGATATCCGGCCTCGCAGAGATGTTCGAGCAGACTCCGCCCGATGCGTCCGTTTCCACCGGTGACGGCGACGGTGTCGGTCATGCTCTGCGTGTCGCGGTCCCGACTGATAACGGTCCCGGCACCCTGGTCATGGTAGCACGGGCCACACTTTTGCCATTCGCCACCCTACGGCAGCCATGCTCGACTATCTCGACCTCGAAGCCGACCTCGACCCCGAGGAGCGTCTGATCCGCGATACGGCGCGGGAGTTCGTCACAGAGCGGGTCAAGCCCGACGTGGGCGCGTGGTTCGAGGACGGCCACTTCCCCGATCATCTCGTCGGCGAGATGGGTGCTCTGGACTTCTACGCGCCGACCCTGAACTGGGGCGACCTGCCGGGTGTCGGGCCGCGAGCCTACGGCCTGCTGTTGCAGGAACTGGAAGCGGGTGACTCGGGGGTGCGCTCGATGGCGAGCGTGCAGGGCGCGCTGGTGATGTACCCGATCCACGAGTTCGGCACCGAGGCCCAGCGAGAGCGGTGGCTCCCCGACCTCGCCGCGGGCGACGCTGTGGGCTGTTTCGGCCTGACGGAACCGGAGCACGGCTCCGATCCGGCGAGCATGGAGACGACGGCGGTCCCGGACGGCGACGGCTACCGGCTCTCGGGGACGAAGACGTGGATCACGAACGCGCCCATCGCCGACGTTGCCGTGGTGTGGGCCAAGATCGACGAGGGAGACGGTGGGACCGAGGACGGTCCTGTCCGGGGCTTCCTCGTCGACCTCGACGCCGACGGCGTGGAGACGAACGAGATCGAGGACAAACTCTCGATGCGGGCCTCGTCGACCGGCGAGATTCACCTCCGCGATGCGTGGGTGCCCGAGGACGCCATCCTGCCCGGCGTCGAGGGGATGAAGGGACCGCTCTCCTGTCTCACCGAAGCGCGATACGGCATCGCGTGGGGTGCGGTCGGGGCGGCACGGGACTGCTTCGAGACCGCCCGCGAGTACGCCACCGACCGCGAGCAGTTCGGCGGGCCGATCGCACGCTTCCAGTTACAGCAGGAGAAACTCGCAGAGATGGCGACCCAGATTTCGACCGCCCAACTGCTTTCGTACCGCCTCGCCGACCTCAAAGCGCGGGGGGACCTGCGACCCCAGCAGGTGTCGATGGCGAAGCGACACAACGTCAGGATGGCCCGCGATGTGGCCCACACTGCCCGGGAGATGCTCGGAGCCAACGGGATCACCACGGACTACTCGCCGATGCGCCACGCCGCCAACATGGAGACGGTCTACACCTACGAGGGCACCCACGACATCCACACGCTGATTCTCGGGGCCGATCTGACGGGGATCGACGCGTTCGAGTGACACAGTGCCCGGGGGCCGTCGTCCCGACGGTCAGGCGTCGTGAGACCCGTCCCGATACTCGTCCTCGAAGTAGCCATAGAGAACGGCATCGACGTACTCGCCGTCGACGTAGTAGTGTTCGCTCAGCCGGGCTTCCCGCTCGAAGCCGACCTTTTCGAGGACTCTGTGAGAGGCGTCGTTCCCCTCGAAGACCCGGGCCATCACTTTGTGGAGGCGTCGGTCGTCGAAGGCGTACCTGACCGCTAGCTCGGCGGCCTCGGTCGCGTAGCCGTTCCCCTCGTGTTCGCCTGTGATCCAGTAGCCCAGTTCCGCCCGGCCCGCGCCGTCGTCGACGTGGAACAGCCAGACGAAGCCGACGGGGTCGCCGTCCACGCAGGCCAGAAAGTGGACCGAGTCGATCCCCGACCCCTCGATCACCGCGGCCGTCTCCTCGACGCTGCGCGGTTTGTACTGGTTCGTCGCGAAGCGGATCGGTGGCTCCGTCCAGTGTTCGTGAATGAAGTCGTAATCTTCGGTCTCGACCGTTCGAAGTGCGACGCGCTCGCCCGTTCTGAAGGCCGCACCCGGCATCTTAGGGACTCCTGATGGCACGCTGCCGCACTCGGTCACTCGTCGTGTCGTCCCACCGCCGTCCGGTGTCGATTCGTACTGTCATCGGTCTCCCCTGAGGGCGACCGCCGTGGTAAGTCTTTAGGGATGCCTAAAACCAGAACACTATTTAGGGATGCCTAAAAACCACGTTGGCAAGGTAGAAAACTGACCGCCGTGGTGCGATCACCGGGCGGGAGTGTTCAGGAGCTTCAGATGTCAGAATCACGACGCGCACGGTCGGCAGCGACGTACAGCCTGCTCAACTGTTACCTCCGCGAGACGGCGACCCATCGGTTCCGGCCGGTCGACGAGACGCCTATCGAACGGGAGACGGAGACGGCCGCCGTCATCGAGTTACCGGACCGTGACACCGACCTGTTCGCACCCGTGACCTACGTCTCGCCGACGGGTCGCCACCGCTTTGCGCTCCCGGTCGTCGCCGTCACGGGTACCGGTGAGCGCCGTGACCTCTCGTTCGTCGAACTGGCGACGACGCTGGGCAGTGCACTGAGCGATACGCGCGACCAGACCGGCTCGCTCGCCGAGCTGGTCCAACACGTCGTCGAGAGTACCCACGCCATCGAGCGGTTTCTGGCCGCCCGCGAGGAGCCGCCGTCGATCGAGGGCCAGTCCTTCCGCGAGGCAGAACAGTCGCTCGTCTTCGGCCACCAGTTCCACCCGACCCCCAAGAGCCGCTGTGGCATCGCGCCCCACGACCGCGACCGCTACGCGCCGGAGTTACAGGGGTCGTTCGCACTCGACTACTTCAGCGTCGACCCGGACCTCGTCACACAGTGGTCGGCGACCGACCGGTCGGCCGCCGAACTCGTGGCGTCGACGCTTCGGTCCGATCCCGCGGTGGCAGACGAGTTCGTCGAGACCCACGTCGACAGTGATCGCGTCCTCGTCCCGGTTCACCCGTGGCAGGCCGACTATCTCCGGTCGCAGTCGTTCGTTCGGGATCGGCTCGGATCGGGGGTCGAACACCACGAATCGGTCGGCAGCCCCTTCTTCCCGACCTCCTCGGTTCGAACGCTGTACAGCCCCGACGCGCCGTTCATGGTCAAGGGATCGCTGCACGTCCGTATCACGAACTCCACGCGGGCAAACAAGGCCCGTGAACTGGACCGGGGCGTCGCCATCTCGGAACTGCTCGACACCGACCTCGGCCAGTCACTGGAAGCGCAGTTCCCCGCCTTCGAGGTGGTGCGCGACCCGGCGTCGCTCACCGTCGACGTGGGACCGGGCGAGGAGTCGGGCTTCGAGACCATCCTCCGGGAAAACCCCTTCCGGGGCGACCTGGCCCAGCGGTCGACATCCGTCGTCGCGCTGTGTCAGGACGGCATCGACGGGGCCTCGCGGCTCCAGCGCCACGTCGAACGCCTCGCTACTCGGGAGGGACGCTCGACGGAACAGGTCAGCGAAGCGTGGTTCCAGCGTTACCTCGACGTGGTCGTGCGCCCGGTCTGCTGGCTCTATCTCGACTGGGGTCTCGGGCTGGAGGCCCACCAGCAAAACACCGTCGTGGCACTGGACGACGCGGGCTATCCCGACCGAGGGTTCTACCGGGACAATCAGGGCTTTTTCTTCCCCGAGTCTCGCTACGACCGCCTCGACGCACTGCTGCCCGGCGTCGGCGACCGCTGTGACACGGTCAGGGCCGACGCGCTGACCGACGAGGCCATCGAGTACTACGTGTTCATCAACAACGTCTTCGGCGTGATCAACGCCTTCGGTCGTGCGGGACTGGTCGCGGAACGGCGGTTGCTGTCACAACTCCGGGCGACACTCGACTCGCTGCGCGATCACGACCACGCCGAGTCGGACCTGCTGGAGCGACTGCTCGACAGCGAGTCGCTGACCTGCAAGGCGAACCTCCTGATGCGCTTTCACGATGTCGACGAACTCACCGGCTCCGTCGAGTCCCAGATCGTGACGACCGAGATCGACAACCCTCTCGCCGATGTGTAATATCAGACAGTAACGCTTTTGTATTTTTAGGCTAGCCTAAAACCACGATGCGAACGAACACACCGAACGACCGGACAGCATCCCGATGCGTGGGTGATCGACCGTGAGCGAACAGCGACTCGCGGGGCCGGACTACGAGTACCAGCGGACAACCGCGTCCGGCCACACCGTCGGGTTCAGGCCCGTCGAACCGGCTCGTGACTTCCCGCGACTGTACGCGTGGTTTCGAAACGACCATCTCAAGCCCTACTGGCAACTGGACGTGACCCGTTCCGAGGCTGAGCGCCTCGTCCGCGAGAAGGTCGCCGATCCGACGATGACGCCGTACCTCGGTTATCTCGATCACGTGCCGATGAGCTACTGGGAGGTGTACGACGCGACCGAGGACGAGATCGCGAGCGTCTACGAACCGGCACCGACCGACCGGGGCATCCACCTGTTCGTCGGCCCGCCGGAGTACCTCGGCCACGGCCACGCGACGACGCTGTTGACCTCGCTGGTCCAGTGCCTGTTCGAACACACCGACGCCGAGCGGCTGGTCAGCGAGCCGGACGTGCGAAACGACCGCGCGATCGGTCTCTTCGAGGGCTGTGGGTTCCAGTCCCGCGGGACGGTCGAACTCGGCGACAAGGACGCCCGGCTGCTGTGCTGTACCCCGGCGTCGTTCGAGGCGGCCTGTGACACGGAGGGCGAGGCATGACCCAGCCATCGACTGCCGGCAGCGACCGGATCGCAACGCTCCGCGACGCACTCGACGAGAGCGTCTGGACGCAGGTGAGCCGCGAACTGCTCGCGAAGATGCTCGCCGAGTTCGCCTACGAGGACGTGATCGACCCAACAGTCGATTCGGCAGATGGCGCGTTCGACCGCTACCGACTCGATTTCGGAGACGTGGACTATCGGTATCTGGCGACCGAGCGGCTGTTCGACAGCTACCACGTCGACCCACAGAGCGTCGAGCGACGGCGCGACGGCGCGTGGGAAACGGCGACGGACCCGATCCAGTTCCTGCTCGACGCCCGCGAGACCATCGGGGTCGACCAGCGGACGGCCAGCCACCTGATCCGCGAGTACAACAACACGCTGGTCGCCGACGCCCACATCGCCGCCCGGAAAGCGCGGACCGACGACGACGCGAGCATCCTCGATCAGTCCTACGCCGAGATCGAAGGCGAGATGGAGGGTCACCCGTGGTTCACGATCAGCAAGGGCCGGATCGGGTTCGATTACGACGACTACCGCCAGTACGCACCCGAATCCAAGGAGCCACAGACGATCCAGTGGGTCGGGGTACGCCGCGACCAAGCGTCGTTCAGCAGCGTCGACTCGCTCTCCTACGACGCCCTGCTCGACCAGCAGCTGGGCGAGCACCGCGGGCAGTTGCGCGACCGGCTCCGCGAGCAGGGTCTCGATCCCGACGCCTACTACCTGCTGCCGGTCCACGAGTGGCAGTGGTCGGACACGCTGACACAGCTGTTCGCGGCCGACATCGCACGCGATGATCTGGTCCCGCTCGGGACGGGACCGAACACGTACCTTCCCCAGCAGTCGATCCGAACGCTGACCAACGTCGACGACCCCACCAAGCCCCACGTCAAACTCCCGATCCGGGTGTTGAACACGATCGTCTACCGCGGGCTGCCGGGCGAGCAGGCGCTTGCAGCGCCGGCCGTCACGGAGGCGATCACGGCGATCCGCGACGACGACCCCTATCTGCGCGACGAGTGTGGGCTGATCCTGCCCGGCGAGGTCGCGAGCCTGAACTACGACCACGAGGCCTACGAGCAGCTTCCCAACGCGCCCTATCAGTACCACGAACTGCTGGGGGCGGTCTGGCGCGAGAGCGTCCAGGGACTGGTCGAGGACGACGAACAGCCCCTGACCCTTGCGGCCTTGATGCACGAGGACTTCGACGGCCAGCCACTCGTCAGCAAGCTCGCTGATCGGGCCGGCTGCTCGCTCTCGACGTGGCTCGACGAACTGTTCGACACCGTCCTCCACCCGCTCTTGCACCACCTCTATCGCTACGGGCTGGTGTTCATGCCCCACGGGACGAACACGATCGTCGTCCTCGACGACGGGCTGCCCGCCCGGATCGCCATCAAGGACTACGTCGACGAGGTCGCCGTCGCCCAGGAGCGAGTCCCCGAGATGGCGGCCTTCCCCGACGAAATCTACGAGCACCCCGACATCGTCCACCAGAAGCCACCGGAGGCGCTGAGCCAGCACATCCTCGGAACGGTCTTCGTCTGCGTGTTCCGCTACGTCTCGGACCTGCTGGAACGGCACGCCGACTACGACGAACGGCGATTCTGGCGACAGGTGCGCCACAGCGTCGAGCGCTATCAGGCGCAGTTCCCCGAACTCGAATCCCGGTTCGAGCGGTTCGACCTGTTCGCCCCCGAGTTCGCGAAGGTGTGTCTCAACCGGAATCGGCTGCTGGAATACGGCTACGAGAACCGCCACGAGGAGCCACAGGTCCAGGCTCACGGCACCGTCGAGAACGCGCTCGTGACCGTCGCCGAGGACGACAGCCCAGTGTCGAACTCGCGGCCGGTCTCCGAGGATTAAGACGGCCGACCCGCATCTTTTTCTCGGCGCGACTGTGAAACGATATCGAAGCCTATATTTTAGGCCAACCTAAAAAACAGCCCGAGCAATGACACGTGATACTTCGACGCGTCGACGGTATCTGACACTCACCGGTGCGCTCGCGACGGGCGGGCTGCTGGCGGGCTGTTCGGAGAACGCCGGCTCGGACGCGACCGGGACGGCTGAACCGACCGAAGAGACGACCGCTACCGAGACGGCGACCGACGAGCCGACAGCGACCGAGACGACGACCGACCAATCGACGACTGACGGCAGCTACACCGTCGAGATGGCCCCGATGGGCGAGGTGACCTTCGAGTCGGTGCCCGAGAGTATCTTTACGCGCCTGACTCACGAGGCCGGGATGGCCTTTGCACTCGGTCGTGGCGACGATGTCAACGCCATGCACGCGCCCGACTACTACGATTCCCTGTGGAATCAGTTCACCCCGCGGCTCCCCGGCGTCGAACTCGACTGGACGGGGCTGTACTCCTCGTGGAACCCCTCCAAAGAGAAGCTCTACGAACTCGACAGCGACGTTCACCTCGCAGACCCGGCTGGGATCGACGCGCTGGACGGCTGGAACCGCTCGGACGTAGACGAGATCGCGACCGGCATCTCCCCGTGGTTCGGCAACTACTACAGCTACGCCAACGCCGAGGTGCCGGGCGAGTGGAGCCAGCACTACGAGTACTACGACCTGTGGGAGCTGTTCCGACGCACCGCGCAGGTGTTTCAGGAAGGCGAGCGCTACGAGGCGCTCAAGGCGGTCTACGACGACATCGTCGCACAGGTCCAGTCGGACCTGCCCCCCGAGAGCGAGCGCACGACGGCGACGATGGCGCTGTTGAGCGATCTGGACGACATCTGGATGTACAAGGTCAACGCGACGGGGTACGCTGCCGCCCACACTCGCCCGTGTCAGGCCATTGAGGCCTTCGGCGACGATGTCGATTCGGGCGCGAACGTCGACATGGAGGCGCTGCTTGAGGCCGACCCCGACGTGCTCTTCGCGCTGGGCGGGATGCATCCCGGGACCGACATGGCCGGCATTCGCCAGAGCCTCGAAGCGCACTCCGTCGGCAGCGCCCTCTCTGCGGTCCAGAACGGACGCGTCCACGCACAGGGCGCACGCTTCCAGGGACCAATCTTGAACCTCTTCCAGATCGAGATGACCGCCAAACAGCTGTATCCCGATCGCTTTGGCGAGTGGCCGACCTACGTCGAGGGTCCCTATCCCGAGATTCCAGCCGAGGAACAGCTGTTCGACCGCCAGCGCGTCGCCGACATCATCAACGGCGACTTTTGAACCACTCCGGCCCGTCGCTTCATTCGTCTGCCTCGACGGGTATCCACTCCCGTCTCGTTCAATCGTCGCCAGCCGCGGCCGTGCCGACATCGCCGTCCTGTTTTCGTACACCTGCCGTCGCCCTCCAGCGGTCGCTTCGGAGCCAGCCGACCGCGAGAGCGGCACCGACGACGTTCGAGGCTGCGATCCCAAGCCAGATACCCGTGGGACCGACCCGCTGTGCGCCCAGCCACGCCAGCGGGAGCCGGACGACCCCCAGCGTCGACAGCACGATGGCCGCGGCGACGACGGTCTTCCCGGTCCCCCTGATCCCGCCGACGAGCGTCCACGTGACGCCGATGAAGCCAAACGACGGGCCGACCCAGCGGAGGAACGTCGCGGCGACGCGGATCGTCGCCGGATCGTCGGTAAAGACTGCCACGATCGGGCGCGGGACGAGCCAGCAGGCGATCCCGACCAGCGACAGCACGGCGAACGCGATCCCGGCGGCGAGGTAGTTCGCCCGGGCCGCCCGGTCGAGCCGTCCTGCCCCGACGTTCTGGCCGGTCGCCGTCTCGACGGCGTTGGCGAGTCCGCCCGCACCGAGGACGACCATCGCGAACAGTCGGATGCCGATGCCGTAGCCCGCGACGACCGCCGTCGAGAACGTCCCGACGACGACGAGTAATGCGTTGAGCGACAGCCCCCGACCGACCTGCTCGATGGAGGTCGGGAGACCAGTCCGGGCCAGTCGCCCGGCCCACTCGCGGCGCGGTCGCCACTGGTGGGGTTCGACGCCGAAGCCGCGCCACGAGCCGACGACGATGCCGAGACCGACCAGCGCCGCCAGCCCGCGGGCCAGCAGCGTCGCGTACGCCGCGCCGCGAATCCCCAGCTCCGGCGCGAGCCACCAGCCGTGAATCAGGAACGGATCGAGCGTCGCGTTCAGCGTGATCGAGCCGACCATGACCGGCAGGGGCGTCAGCGTGTCGCCGGCCCCGCGAAGCAACGCGATAAAGGCGACGAACCCCACGGTCGCGGGCAGACCAAGTGAGAGCAGGCGGAGATAGGTCGTCGCCTGTCGGCGGACGGCCTCGCTCACGTCGAACAGCAGGAGCACGTCGTCGACTAGAACGAATCCGGCGACGCCGACCACGGCCGCACCGGTCAGCGAGAAGACGATCGTCTGTGCGGCGGCCGTCGCCGCCTGCCGGTCCTCGTCGGCCCCGACGGCCTGTGCCACGTGGATACTCCCGGCGACGGGCAGACCGACGCTGATCGATAGCAACAGAAAGGCGAGCGGGAAGGAGAGCGTGATCGCCGCCAGCGCGTCCGTGCTGTACTGGCCGAGCCAGAACGTATCGACGAGCGTGTACACCGTCTGGACGACGTTCATGACGACGACCGGCAGCGCGAGCGCCGCCAGCGGGCCGGCGATGGGACCGCTCGTCAGGTCGAGATCGTCGCCCCGAAACGCCGCGACGACCGCGGTTGTAAAGCCCACCGGCACTCACCCGTCGTAGTGCTCGCGCCAGTGCTGTGCGACCTCGCGGCAGGTCGCGACCCACGTGTCGCCGGTCCCGGTGACGTGGGCCAGCAGGTCGTCGAGGGCGTCGATCCGGCTGGCGCGGCCGACGATCTGTGGGTGCATCGTCAGCACGAACTGTCGGCCCCGGCGATGGAGGGCGTCGAACTCCGCGCGCCAGGTCTCGAACACCGGCTCGGTGGGCGTGATCCCCGACTGGGCCGCGAACGTCGGGTGCATGTTGAACCCCCAGAAGACGAAGTCGTCGAGCAGGAAGTCGTTCGGTATCTCGACGAGGTCGTCCTCGGGCAGCAGGTACGGCAGGTCGTCGTCCATCAGCGAGGCGTCGTAGCTGAGGCCGTTCTCGACGGCCACGTCGAGCGTCTGGGCGGAGTGTCCCCCGCGGTAGCCACTGGGCCGTTCCCCGAGCAAGTCCTCGAAGACGGCGATGGTCTCCTCGAACCCCGCCCGTTCCTCGGCGTCGGTCATGTGGCGGGGATGCTGGTGGGAGTAGGTGTGATGCGCGATCTCGTGGCCCCGGTCGTGGATCTCGGTGACGACTTCGGGCCACTCCTCGGCGACCATCCCGGGGACGAAAAACGTCGCCCGACAGTCGTGTTTCTCGAACACGTCGAGGATGCGGGGCACGCCCACCTTCGGCCCGTAGGTCCCCCGGAAGGCGAACCGTTCGAAGCCCGGCTCGTGTTCGTCGACGGCGTGCCACAGCAGTTCGGCGTCGAGATCGAACGTGAACGTCGCCGCCGCCCGATACTCGCCCCACAGCGAGGTCGTCTCCGGGTCGACGCGTCTGGTCTCCGTCGGCAGTGTCGGTTCCGTCATCGGCTCTATTTTAGGCAAACCTAAAAATAAACGTTTTCACTTAAGAAAACTGTCTCTTTCGGTGGTGATGTCACTGCTCGCCCGACACTGTCGCCGAGCAGCCAGCGCGCCGGCACGCGACTGTCGCCGGGCAGTCAGCGTCAGCGGTCGGTCACCGGAGCCGACACCTGCCGCTGCGGACGCTCACCGTCGACGAACTGTTCGACCCCGAAATCCTGAAACACCGTGTCCCGGTCGACCGGGTACACCTCGCGGCCGGCGAGCTGTTCGACGATGGCGGCGTTGCGGAAACAGCCCAGCCCGAGATCGGGTGCGCCGACGCCGTGGGTGTGCATCTCCCCGTTCTGGACGAACAGCCGGCCCCCGAGGTCTGCCTCGATGCGGTAGTCTTCGGTGACCCGATAGCGGCCCCGCTCGTCGAAGTCGATCCGGTCGGCGACGGGATCGAGGAACGTCGGCGTCGGGCGGTGATACCCCGTTCCCAGCACGACCGCGTCGGTCTCGTGGTCGAACGACTCGTCTTCCTGCCACTGGCGGCAAGCGAGGCGATACTTCCCGGCGTCGGTCGCGGTGATCCCCTCGACTTCGGTCGTCGCCGCCATCCTGAACGCCGGGTCGTCGTCCCCGATCGAGCGCTCGTACAGCGTCTCGTAGATGGTCGCGTTGGTCTCGATGTCGATGCCCTTGTACAGGAGGTCCTGGTCGGGGAGGATCTCGTCTTTGCGCTCCTGTGGGAGGTCGTAGAAGTATCGCGTGTACTCGGGCGTGAAGTGCTGGAGGCCCAGTTTCGAGTACTCCATCGGAAAAAAGCCCTCCGACCGGGTCAGCCAGTCGAGGTGGTAGTCGTGCTCTGGCTGGCGCTCCAGCAGGTCCAGCACGACCTCGGCGGCGCTCTGGCCGGAGCCGACGACGGTGATCGAGTCGGCGTCGACCAGCCGATCCCGACGGTGGCGATAGCGTGCAGTGTGACACACGTCCGTCCCGAGGTGGGGACGGAACTGCTCGGGGACGAAGGGGCGTGAGCCGACCCCGAGGACGATGTCGTCGGCCCGGTACTGGAATCGTCCGCCGTCGTCGGGATCGACCGCCTCGACGACGAACCCCTCGCCGTCCCCGCGCTCGCGGACGGCCGTCACCTCCCGGTCGAACTGGACGCCGTCGAGCCGGTCGACGACCCACTGGAGGTAGTCGTTGTACTCCTGTCGCGGGATCAGGAACGTCTCGTAGAAGTAGAACTGATAGATTCGCCCGGTCTCGCGGAGGTAATTGAGGAAGCTGTACTCGCTGGTCGGGTCCGCGAGCGTCACCAGGTCCGCGAGGAAGGGCACTTCCAGCGTCGTCCCGTCGATGAGCATCCCCTCGTGCCAACTGAATCCCGACGCCTTGTCCAGACACAGCGCGTCGAGATCACAGTCGCCGCCGTCGAGCAACGCCGACAGCCCGAGGTTGAACGGGCCGGCACCGATCCCCAGTACGTCGTAGTGCCCGCGGTCGACGACACCGTCGTCCGCTCCACTCATCGTTTCGCCTCCACGATTTCGGCGAGTGGATTCCGAATCTCGGTGTACACCGACTGCTCGTCGAGCGAGGGCGCGTCGAGTTCGTCGAGTCCGTGCAAGCGCGTCAGGAGATTCGCCTTGCACGGGACCGTCTCGTCGGTCAGCAGCGGGTCGAGCAGCGACGAGGTGGGCCGGTCGAACTCGCGACAGTCGTCGAGTGTCTCGCGCAACGTTCCCAGCAGCCGCCGCTCGTCGACCAGCCCGGCCGTCCCGAAGGCGTTGACGACGCCCAAGACGTTGTTCAGCAGGACGTAGTACCTGATGCGTTCGTCGGCGACCGCGTCGGGACAGATCGTGCCGGCCCGCTCGCCGACGTCGGGCAAAAGCGGGTCGACACGGTCGTACGCACCCTCGGGGAAGTAGTAGCCCTGATTGTCTCGATACCGGAACTGGGCCGGATACCCCGCGTCGTCGAGCGTGAGGACGGTGTTTTGCTGGTGGGCTTCGAGACCGATGCCGGCGTCGAGGTAGAGCCACAGCAGCGGCCGGAGTCCGATATCGAGGTACTGGCGGAACCACGATTCGCTGACGGCCGCCGTCGACCGCCCCTCCTGTTCTGCGATCCCTTCGATCAGGCGTTCGAGGCGCGACCGGCCGGCGATGGGGTCCTGACACAGCGCGACCACCGGCAGAGATCGACCGCCGCCGTCGGGAAAGACGTTCTCCCGGAGGACGACCTCGAAGCCCGACTCCCCATCACCGACGTCGACGGTGAGATACGCCGGGTCGCGGATCACGTCGAAGCCGGGGAATCGGTCGGCGAGTCGGTCGCCCAGTTCGGTGTCGAGCAGTTCGGCGATGGCGACACCGCGCTCCAGTTCCGGCAGTTTGTTCGTCCGCTCGGAGTTGGTGACCGCGACCGCGAGCGAGCCCTTGATCATGAACGGTGCGTCGGGGGCGTACAGCGTCCGAATCGAGGCCGTCGGTGCGAACTCCCGACCCAGCCGGCCCAGCGACTCGATCCGGCCGTCCGCGATCAGCGGCGCGACGTGGGACTGCTCGATGACGTGCTCGGCCTGCCACGGGTGCAGCGGCAGGAGTGCGTCGTCGGCGTGCTCGTCGAGCAGCGACTGGGGCACGTCGGGATCGGCCGCCAGTGCCTGCCGGACCCACGCCGTCGCCGAGTCCTCGCGAGCGGACCCTTGCTCGACCAGCGCGGGGTCGACGGCGACGTAGTGCAACTGGAACGCGCCTTCACACTCCGGTTCGAACGCGGGGTCGTCCAGCCCGCTGCGGCTCTTCGGCGTCGGGTGGGTGTGGTGGCCGAACACGAGCGACTGCTCGGCGTCGCGAAAGCCCGGTGTCGGGTCCGTGAGCGCGTCGTCGCCACGGCGCTGCTCGACGTATCGCTGGACGTTCTGACAGGACTGTACGACCCGACCAACGAGGTCTGTTCGGTCGCCAGCACCACGCTCGATGGTTATTTCCTTCGTGAGCAGCGTCACGAGTGTCAGGTAATCCAGCTCCTGTGAGACGCCGTCACTCTCGTACGTGCCGGGGAGATCGAAGCAGTGTCGCCCGGTCGGCGAGCGGTACGCCACCGGCACCGTGAGATCGATTCCCTGCTCGTCGAGGCGGTGGGACCAGACCGTGTCGGTCGCCGCGTCGGGGTCCGACACCGACCGGAATCGGCCCGCACCGGTCTCGCGGATGTAGCAGTTCAGGAAGCTGTGCGTCGTCGCGTCGCGCGCGATGGCGCGTGCGCTGTCGTCGGTCGTGCGCGTGTGTCGTGTCATGGTTCGGTGTATTCGTCGCCGTGGGCGACCACGGCCTGCAGAACGGTTCGAACGTCGTCGAGTCTCGTGCGTGGGTTCAGCAGCGTCAGCTTCAGCGCCGACTGGCCGTCGACCGTCGTCCGGGCGACGACGGCCTCGCCGTTGTCCAGCAGTCGGTCGCGGATCGCCTGCGAGCAGTCCTCCTCGGATCGGTAGCGAAAGAGGAGCGTACTCAGCTGTGGCTCGGCCAGTAATTCGAGCGCGGGATCGGCCCGGACCACGTCGGCGGCCGCCCGCGTCAGGTCGACGAGGTACTCGATCCCGTCGGCGAGCCGTTCGCGACCCAGCGTGCGGAACGTCACGTACGGTTTGAGCGCGTCGAAGCGCCGACTCGTCTGGACGGACTTGCCGACGAGGTTGGGCACGCCCGCGGCGTCGTCGCGCTCGGGGTTGAGATAGGCGGCGTTGCGGTCGATCAGCCGGTAGTGGCTCCCGTCGCCGAGCAGGAACGCGCCACAGCTCAGGGGCTGGTAGAACAGCTTGTGGAAGTCGACGGCCAGCGAGTCGGCCCGTTCGATCCCGTCCAGCCGTGGCCGTTCGCGCTCCGAGAGGGCGAGTGCACCGCCGTAGGCGGCGTCGACGTGGTACCAGCAGTCGTGGGTCGCCGCGCGGTCGGCGACGGCGTCGAGCGGGTCGATCGCCCCGGCGTCGGTCGTCCCGGCCGTCGCGACGACGGCGAACGGCGTCGCGCCCTCGTCTCGAAGACGATCGACCGTCTCGTCGAGGGCCGTGACATCGAGTCGGTGGCGGTCGTCGGTCGGGACCAGTTCGACCGCGTCCTCGCCCAGCCCGAGGTGGGTCGCGGCCTGTGTCGCCGTGAAGTGGGCGGCCTCGGAGCACAGCACTCGCAGGTCCGCGCCGAGACCTGCCAGTCCAGCCGCGCGGGCGTCGTGATCGAGGTGGGTCTCGCAGTACCAGTTCCGGGCCAGCAACAGGCCCATGAAGTTCGACTGCGTGCCGCCGCTGGTGAACACCCCGTCGGCCGCCGCCGGGAGGTCGAACAGGTCTGCCGTCGTCTCGACGACGCGCTCTTCGAGCAGGCTCGGGGCCGGTGCCTGATCGAACGAGTCCATCGACTGATTCGTCGCCGTGATGATCGCCTCCGCGGCCAGCGCCGGCACGACGGGCGGACACTGGAGATGCGCGACGGTCGTCGGCTCGGTCACGTCGACGACATCCGCGAGCACGTCGTCGGCGACGTCCGCGACCGTCGTCGTCAGGGACTGCCCCTCGTCGGGCAGGACGGTCCGGTCGGCAAACCGCGCCCTGAGCTGCCGGTGGTCGCGCCCGGAGTACGAGCGGTCGCCGAGCGCCGCCAGCACGCGCTCGGTCGCATCCGTGACGGCCGCGGTGTAGGCGTCCGGGTCCGCGCCGAGTACGTCGTCGGCCAGCGCGGGCCGTTCGAGGCCACGCGAGCGACTCATGCCGTCGCCTCCGGTGTGCTCGCCGTCGCCGCGCGAACGCTCTCGTGGAAGATCTCCGCGACGGCGTCGACTGCCTCGGCCGTGATCGTCAATGGCGGGAGGAAGCGCACGACTGCGCCGTCACGGCCGCCCGTCTCGACGATCAGCCCACGGTCGAACGCTTCGGCCTGGATTTCGCTGGCGAGGTCGCCGTCGGTCGGCGGCGTCCCGGTCGGCCCCGGGTCGCCGTGCTGGTCGACGATCTCGACGCCGAGCATGAGACCGCGTCCGCGGACGTCACCGACAGCACCGAACTGCGCGGCGGTGTCGTCGAGGAGCGAGCGCAGGCGCTGGCCCATCGTCGCGGCGTGGCTCGGTACGTCGTTGTCGAGGACGTACTCGATGGTCGCCGCGCCAGCGGCCATCGCCAGCTGATTCCCGCGGAAAGTCCCGGCGTGGGCACCCGGCTCCCACTCGTCCAGTGCGTCGTCGTAGACGACGACCGACAGCGGGAGACCGCCCCCGATCGCCTTCGAGAGGGTCATCACGTCCGGCGTCACGTCGGCGTGCTCGACGGCGAACAGCTCGCCGGTCCGACCGAGACCGGTCTGGATCTCGTCGACGATCAGCGGGATCTCCCGCTCGCGCGTGATCCGTCGCATCTCCCGGAGCCACGGCGTCGGCGCGGGGATCGACCCACCCTCGCCCTGCACCGCTTCGAGGATCATCGCAGCCGGTTCGACGATGCCGCCCTCGGGGTCGTCCAGCGCGCGCTCGACGTAGTGGGCACTGGTCTGCCAGGTCTGGTCGCCACCCAGTCCGAACGGACAGCGGTACTCGTAGGGGTAGGGCAGGTGGTGTACGTCGGGCATCAGTCCAGGGATCGGCTCTTTGGCCGCCGTGTCGCCCATCAGGCTCAGCGCGCCGCTGGTCATGCCGTGGTAGCCGCCCTGAAAGCCAAGCACCGAGCGGTTCCCCGTTGCCGTCTTCGCGAGTTTGAGCGCCGCTTCGACGGCGTCGGTCCCCGCAGGGCTACAGAACTGGACGCGTGCGTTCGACGAGAAATCGTCGGGCAGCGCCTCGAACAGCACGTCGACGAAGTGCTCCTTGACCGGCGTCGTGATGTCGAGCGTGTGGACCGCCCGGTTCCGATCGAGCAGGTCCTGCATCGCGTCGACGACGACCGGATGGTTGTGGCCGAGCGCCAGTGTCCCGGCCCCGGCCAGACAGTCGAAGTAGTGGGTCCCGTCCACGTCGACGACGTCGATGCCCTGTGCTTCCTCGATCGCGAGCGGCAACGACCGCGGATACGTCCGTGCGGTCGACTCGCGGCTGGCCTGCTGTGCCAGCAGCCCCTCGTTCGTCCGTGATTCGGTCATCTCGGTGCCTCCATTGTACCGACTCGTCCCCACATCGAAACGTTCATCCAGATGGTGGTTCGACGCATCTCTAGGATTTAGGCAATCCTAAACCGCAATAAGTGCAGCGGTTTTTAGGCTAGCCTAAAATAATGAGGGTCTAAGAAATTGTTGACATTCGTGGCTATCCGTGTTCGGTCTCTGTGCCAGAACGAGGTCGCCACTCGGTCGTCTGTCGCTCCAGTCTAGGTGAACCGACCAGTTTCGGCCCCACACTCCTCACACAGCGTCACCAGTGCCTCGCCGTCGTCGGCCCAGTCGACGGTCTGGCGTGTGCGCTCGCCACAGTCGGAACACTTCCGCACCATCTCGGTCTCGCCGCCGTCTTTGGGTGCGCCAAGCGCCAGCGCGACGACGTGTTCCTCGCCCTCGTTGGTCCCGCGTTGCCACTCGCCCGGACCGAACCGGATCACCTCGCCCGCATCGACGGGCACGTCACCGTCTTCGGTCTCGAAGGTGACCGTCCCCTGCTGGACGTAGAAGACTTCTTCCTGTGCCTCGTGGCGATGATAGCCAAAGCCGAAGCTGTCGCCGGCTTCGAGTTCGTAGTAGTTGATCGCCAGATCGGTCGTGCCGAGCGCCGGCCCGAGTAGTCGCTTGACCGCGGCCGGTCCCACGCGACTCGCTACGTCGCCGATTCGCTGTCGTTCCATAGCTGGCCGTCGACGGCCGGAAAGAAAAGTCTCGGTGCCGTCACTCCGTCCGGTCGATATCGAGTTCGTCGTCGAGGTCGCCGAGCCACTCGGTCTCTTCGAGGGCTTCGAGTTGCTCGCGGAAGTGGGTCTTGCAGACGCCCACGGAGACGCCGTCTTTCTCGACTGCGATGTCCGCCTCACGCTCGCAGTAGTGACACTGCATACCCACTGTTGAGGCTGTGCGACATTGAAAGCTCCGTTCGCCGGTCACTCGCCCGACACGTCGAGTCGCTCCTCGACTCGCGCCCAGCCGTCGCCGTCCAGCCCGGCACGCCCCAGTCGGTCGTCGTGGGCGTCGCTCCCGCCGGTCGCCAGCAGGCCGTACCGATCGATCGCCCGCTCGACCGGTGTGCGGTCGACACGACCGTCGTAGGGATACGACCGCTCGACGGCGTCGAGCGTCTCACAGCGGGCCAGCGCCGCCGTCGGATCGTCGTATCGCAGCGGATGTGCGAGTCCGACGACGGCACAGGCCTCGTCGAGCACCCTCCGCCCGCGCTCGAAGCTCGGCACCTCGCGGGGGACGTAACACGGCCCGTCGTCGCCGATCAGTTCGTCGAAGGCCCCCTGCACGTCGTAGTCGCTCACCGCGGCGATGGCACGGGCGATGTGTGGCCGACCCAGGCCCCGCCGTGGATCGACCGGGAGCGAGACCCCGAGGTGGTCTTCCACGCGGTCGATGATCGCGGCCCCGCGTTCCTCCCGGTCGCGCTGAATCCGCTCGCACTCGGCGACCAGCGCGTCGGTCCGTCGGGCACCGTAGCCAAGCAGATCCAGCCGCTGCCCCCCGGCATCCACCCGCAGTTCGATCCCGTGGACCACCGTCACTCCCTCGTGGACCGTCACTGGGGCGTCCAGTTCGGGGTGCAATCGGTCGTGGTCGGTGACTGCGACGGCGTCGATGCCCGCCGCCCGCGCCGCCGCAGGGACCTCGTCCAGCCCCATCGTCCCGTCGGAGTTGGTCGTGTGTACGTGGAGGTCCGCGACGATCATGCTGTGCTCTCCTCGCTTTCGGGGACAAAAGCCCCTTCGGGCCGTGGTCCTTATACGCATTAAGGGCAATATGGATTATTAATAATGAAGGTTTATTAACGATGATTAACTTTCAACACTCATGCGACTGTTCGACAGCGCAGACGAGATGTTCACCACACAGAGCTACCCCGCGACCACGGGCGATATGATCGACTCGCACGGCCACCTGACGCTGGAACTGCCAAACGGCACCGAGACCATCGCCGACGTTCTGGGCCGTCTGACCGAAGAGACCTACGAGACCGAAGACGAGGCACGACTGGCCGCCTACAGCGCCGTCAGCCAGAAGGGCATCGGCCGCAAGGGCTACTCCGACCGCGATCCGATCTGCATGGGCGAAGACGGCCCCGAACAGGTCTCCTTCTAAACCACCTTTTTCGACTGCGGGTTCGAGTCGCGGCTTCGCCGCGCTCGAACCGCTTGTCGAAAAACGTGGGCGAAAAAGGCTCGATCTCACTTCGTTCGATCGAGAGAATCGCGCGAACTACCGGGTCCTTCGGACCGCTCGGTCGCGCGAATGCTCGCCAGTCAATACAACCGAGCCAGTGACCAGACAGCGGTGGCGCGCGCTGTCGCTCGCTCCGTCGAGCGACCACACTGTGCGAGGTCTTCGCGAGCCGTCGGCGAGCGAATGGCTCCATAGACGAGTGCAACGAGTCTATCGGTGGACGAGCGAGCGGAGCGAGTGAGTCGGCTGGGGAGGTGCGTGGCTGCGGTGCTGTGCAGTGCAGTCCTGGTGGGGTGAACGGGCGAGGCGCGTCTGGGCAGTTCTGTGTGGGCACTATTCGAGCACAGCGAGAATATCCCGCACAGAACCGTCCAGCGGACCGAGGGCGTTCAGTTCACGGTCTCGACTGTGTTCTGTACACCGCCGTTCGTCCAGTGTCCACAAACGGGATGTACCCGATCACCTAGCACCCGCATCGAGCGACTGTCTTACCACCGCCTGCTCAACAATTTGTATCTCACTCAGGCCGGGACTCGAAGTCGCCACACTGTCTTTTCGCCGTTCGATTCGTTGGTCCCGTCGTGGCGATAGCGCCAGACGAACGTGACGGTGCTCGCATCGGCGGGAATCTCGGCGAAGACCCAGCCTGTTTCCGTCACGCCGGGCCAGAACGCGCCGCTGCCGCCGTACAGTGGTCGCTCTGGCGACTCCGTTTTCGTCCCATCCACGTCGTGCTCACGGACCACCTCGAACTCCGTCCCGTCGCCGTGCTCGACCGTGAAATCGCGCGGGTGATTGGCCGGTTCATCACCGACGTTCTCGGCGATCAGTTCCACGAGCAGGAACGTCGATCCGTCGTCGGCGGTACGGTCCTCGCCTTCGAAGGAGAGTGTCGACTCGACCACCGGCCGTGAGACCGTCAGTGCGACACCGCCGACGGTCTTCGTTCGCTCTGCAGACGGCGTCAGCGTCGGTGTGGCCGTCGGCGTCTCGGTGGCCGTCGGTGTGTCGGTGGCCGTCGGCGATTGCCCCTCGTCCGGTGTCGGTGCGGGAGTCTCCGCCGTCCCGTCGCTCGGGAGGAACGTCGACCGGTCGCGCGTCGCGGCGTAGCCAGCGGTCCCGAGCAGTCCCAGCGCCCCGAGTCCCGCGAGATAGCGTCGTCGTTTCACGTTCGGTCAGTCATCGCCATATCGGTATCTACCTTGCCCCTGTTTATCGTTCCAGAAAGTCCGGCAGGTCCAGCGCCTCGGTGCTGTCGACGTCCTGTTTGTCGAGCAGTTCGGAGGGGTCGAGCGCTTCGGGAAGGCCGTCGCGGCCGCCGGTCGGGCGGTCGTCGGGGTCGATGACGGTCTTCTCACCTTTGACGAGGTCGGCCCACACGGCCTCGCCGTCCTCGTCGGTCTGTTGGGCGACCGCAGTGGCCTCCTGTCGGCCCTCGCGGTAGGCGAGTTCGACCATGCTCTTGTTGTAGTTCGTCCCCATCTCGTCGTAGATGGCTTCGAGTTCCTCGCGGTTGTACTCGCCGAGCTTTTCGGCGACACCGATGGCGTAGGCGCGCTCGGCAGCCTCGTCCTTGTCGAGGGTGTCCCAGTCGTCGTACTCGCGCTCGTAGCGGCTCATGACTCGACTTTCTCACCCGGGTGGACCCGCAAGCCGGTGTCGGAGAAGCTGATCCGCCGGATGTCACAGTCGATGGCGGTCCCGCGCATCTTGATCACCTGCAGGCCCCGTGTCATGCTCCCGCCGTCGAGGAAATTGTGGAAGAAGACGACGCCGTGTGCCAGATAGTGCTCGTCGGAGTAGGAGGTCGGATCGGTCATCTCCGAGATGAGCAGGATGGTCGCGCTGGTCTGTTTCAGCGCGGAGAGAAAGCCCGTGATCTCTTCGGAGACGTCGGTGAGGAAGTGTTGCAGCAGCATCGTCGAGTCGATGACGACACGCTCGACGCTGTTCTGCTCGATGAAGGCGACGAGACGGTTCGTCAGTCCACCCTCGGTGCCAAACTGGGTGATGGTGCGCTTGCCGCTCTCGGTGACGAGGTTGAGGAACTGGATGGCGTCGGACTGCATCGCCCGGTCGAATCCGAAGTCGTAGCCCGCCATGTCCTGCATCAGTTCCTCCTTCGTTTCGTGCATCGTGACGTACAGACAGTCGTCGCCACGCTTGGCACCCTGCGTGATAAACTGCGCGCTGAAGGTGGTCTTCCCGCTGCCCGGCGGCCCGCTGATCACGTAGAGTCGATTCTCCAGCAGCCCACCCTGCACGAGTTCGTCGAACCCCGGGACACCACTCTCGATTCGCATACCAGACCCAATACCCAATCACCTAATAGGTGTTTTTACTCCGTTTTCACGCCTGATAACCCCCTCTCGGCAGCGGGGTTGCCACTCCAACGACGGGACGTGACGACGTTCACTCGTCGCTCGTTGGTCAGCGCAGTCGGCTCGTACACTCCCGACAGTAGACGAACATCGAATCGTGTTCGTTGTACGTCCCACACTCTCGGCAGTGGCGACCCGTCGCCGCCCCTTCCGGGGGATCGATCGAGGCGGGGACACTGTGCTCGACCGGACTCGGCGTCGTCTCGGGCGACGGGTCATCACGCCGAAAGTACCGGTACAGCAGCAACTGCAACAGCCCGAATCCGACGACGTAGGCGATGAGCCAGACCAGAACGCCCATGCCGTGGTATTGTTTACCAATCCACTTGGGTGTTCCGGCGGGAAATCAGCGACGATAGTCGGCGTGTGGTATCGACGGTCGGCATCGACGGAAGTCGGCCACGAGTCGGTCTGTGCTCGTCACAGGTCCGGTGGCTGCAGGTCGCGCTGGAACTCGTCGAACTGCTGGAGATTCTCTGGGAGGTCGTAGTCGAGACGGCGCTCGGCCCGCCGGTCGACGTTCGCGTCGTCCAGTGGTTCGGCGACCGACTCCCAGCCTTCTTTGACTCCGATGCTCTTTGCGGGCGTTCCCGCGGCGATGTGGTGGGCTGGCACGTCCTTGCCGATGGAGGATTTGGCCGCAAGAATCGAGTTCTCGCCCAGTCGGACCCCGGCCCGGACCATCGAGTCGTAGGTCACGCGCGCGTCGTCCTCGATGATCGTGTGGTAATTGTCGACGTGGGTCTGATCGTTGGCGTCGTGGTCGTGGGTGTAGATGTGGGCGTCGTCGGAGATCGAGACGCGGTCGCCGATGGTTAGCTTGCCACGGTCGTCGAGATGCACGTCGTCGTGGATCACGACGTTGTCCCCGATCGAGATGTTGTGGCCGTAGGTGAAGGATATGTTCTTGAAAAATCGGCAGTTCTCGCCCACGTCCTCGAAGAGGTGTCTGGCGATCATCTGGCGAAAGCGCAGCGCGAACTCCACGTTGTCGGCCATCGGCGTCGCGTCGAACTGTCGCCAGAGCCACTGGAGGTACTTCGATTTCGTGAACCGGTCTTCGTCTTTCTCGGCGTAGTACTCACTTTCGAGCGTCGCATTGCAGGGATCGTACCCCTGCAGTCTGACTCGCTCGGCCGGCGACACGTCTTCGCCTGACTGCCAGCGCTCGTAGGCCTCCCGGTCGCCGTGGAGGTCGATCAGCACGTCCTCGACGACGTCACAGGTGTCTTCGTCGCTCGACAGGCGGTCGTCCACCTCGTTGATGAAGGCGCGCAACCCCTCCTCGGCCAGCGGCGGCAACGAGACGTGACGCTTCGTCATAGCCCGAGCAAAGCGGCCGGCAGTCATAGGAGTTTCCGTTGCGTCGCCGTTACCGGGCGGTAACCGGGCGAGGAGCGCGTCACTCGGCTACTTTCGACCCCGAACATCATCGGTGACATCGAACGACCAACAGTATAAGCCCTCTCCGGCCCACGACCCGCCAATGCCACGCTCGGACATCATCATGGAAGTCCGTCAGGTGCTGATCAATCAGCGCGAACGCCGCCTCCGGGCGGGGTGGCGTCTCCTGATCGGCCTGCTTGTCTTCGCGTTCATTCTGGTCGTCGTCGGCGGCGTGCAGGCGGTCCTGCTTGGTCTCCCACTCGCGACCCCGTTGCTCGTCGGCGGGGTGGCACTCGCTGGCTCGCTCCTGTTTTACGGCGTCAACACCGGGACGCTCGTCGGACTGTCGTGGTGGCTCGACGGGCGCACACTCCCGGGACTGGGGCTGGGCGGAGACGGCTGGTGGCGCAATCTCGCTTTCGGCCTCGCGCTGGGTGTCGCGATGCCGACGGCGGTGTTTCTGGTCGAACTCGCGCTCGGCTTCGTCGCCGTCGAGGGGACGCTCGTCACCCGCCCGGACAATCAGTTCGGCGTCGCCGTCCCCGCACTGATCGCCATCCCCGGCACCCTCCTCTTTTTCGTCGGCGTTGGCGTGTTCGAGGAGGTGCTCAGCCGCGGGTACCTGTTCAACAACATCGCCGAGGGACTCGCTGGACTGGTCGGTGCTCGCGGCGCGATCACGACGGCGGCGCTGGTGACGAGCGCCCTCTTTGGCGTCCTCCACCTGACCAACCCCAATGTGACTCCGCTGTCGACGTTCAACATCGCCGTCGTCGGCCTCTTCTTCGCCGCGACGTATGTCATGACCGACGATCTCGGGATCCCAATCGGGATCCACATCACGTGGAACTTCTCGATCTCGTCGCTGTATGGCTTCCCCGTCAGCGGGCTGACGACGCCCGCGACCCTTCTCTCGGTCCGCCAGACCGGGCCGACGCTGCTCACCGGCGGTCGGTTCGGTCCCGAGGGCGGTCTGATCCTCTATCTCGCACTCGCCGTCGGCATCGCACTCACCTGGTGGTGGGTCCGACGCGAAGAAGGGACTGTCCGCTTTCGCACCGAGATCGCCGAGCCAGACCTGCGGAATCCCCGCCGGCCGCCGCAAACAGAGGACGATGGCGGCGAGTAAGATGTATTCGGACGCTGCCTCGTTTCGAGGAACCAAGATTGCTAAGTACGCTGATCCGTAAGGCAAGCGTATGCAACAGCGGGAACTCGGTACGTCAGGCGTGGACGTTTCGGAGATCGGATTTGGCGCGTGGGTCGTCGGCACGGACTGGTGGGGCGACCGCTCCCGAGAGCAGGCCATCGACATGGTCCAGCACGCCCTCGATCAGGGCGTCACGTACTTCGACACCGGCGACGTGTACGGTCACGGCGACAGCGAGAAACTGATCGGCGAGGCACTCGCCGACCGCCGCGAGGAAGTCACCGTCTCGACGAAGGTGGGCTACGACTTCTACAACAACCCACAGGCCGGCCACGGGGAACTCCCGAAGCGCATCGACGGCGAGTGGATTCGCGAGGCGCTCGACAACTCACTGGACCGCCTCGATATGGACTACGTCGACATGCTCATGCTGCACAACGCCAACGCCGACGAGGTCGACGCGGACGTGCTGGCGACACTGGACGCACTCCGCGAGGAGGGCAAAGTCGAGTCCATCGGCTGGGCGCTCGGTCCCTCCATCGGCTGGCTGGCCGACGGCGACGCCGCCGTCCAGAACGAATTTGACGCCGTCCAGACCGTCTTCAACATGTTCGAGCAGGTGCCCGGAAAGCACTTCATCGACACCATCCGGGAACTGGACGCCGACACCTCCGTCATCGCTCGCGTGCCCCACTCCTCGGGCCTGCTGAACGAGCAGGTCACGCCAGACACGGAGCTGGGCGAGGGCGACCACCGTTCCCACCGCCCGACCGAGTGGTACGAGACCGGCTGGGAGAAAGTCGACAGCGTTCGATTCCTCGAAGACCCGGACCACGCCAACGGCCAGCGCACGATGGCTCAGGCCGCCCTCCAGTGGCTGCTGTACCACGACGAGGTCGCAAGCGTTACCCCGACCTTCCGCACCACGGACGACATCGACGCGTGGGCCAGCGCACCCGCGACACCTGCCCTCTCCGACGACGAGTTCGAGCGCGTTCAGGACCTCTACGCCGACAACTTCGGCGTGGATCGGGACGACGGCATGGACCAACTGCGCTCCTCGGTCGGCGGCGAGGATCTGGACGACAGCGGCATGGCCCCCGCCGACGACTGACTGGACCACGCTCTCGCACCGCTTCGAGAGACCACGTTTCTTCGACTCTCAAACAACCGCCAGTACCGAGCCACCGCCACGGCCGAACCCTCGCGTCTGCGTGAACGGGGTGAACGCAGGCTCAGGAGAGCGTGCTCTCCTGGTGGATCGAAAGGGCGAGACTCCGGTCGGCCGTTCTGCGCTGGCCCTATTCGAGGGAGCGACGCGACCGAGAATATCCAGCACAGAACGGCCGAGCGAGTCGAGGGCTTTCAGTTGTCACCGGCGTCGGTCGCTAATGTAGTTGCTAGCGAGCGAGTCGAAGGCTTTCAGGTGCCGGCCGCAACCGCACTGGTGTTGGTACACCGACGGACTGTCCTCCCTAGTTCGACACGCGTATATCCGCCCTCCGCCACAGTCGAGCCATGCGCGTGACGTTTCTCGGGACGAGCGGTGCGGTGCCGACGACGGAGCGCAACCCCAGCGCCGTCTTCGTCAACCGCGACGGTGACAAGCTACTCTTCGACTGCGCCGAGGGGACCCAGCGCCAGATGATGCGCTTCGGGACCGGTTTTGGCGTCGATCACGTCTTCGTCACGCACACTCACGGCGACCACGTCCTCGGACTGCCCGGCCTGCTCCAGACGTGGGACTTCAACGAACGGGATCGGGCGGTGGCGATCCACGCCCCCGCTGGCACGCGGCGTACCATCGAGGATTTGGTCAACGTCACCGGCGACCCGCCGTCCTACCCGGTCCGCATCAATCAGGTGTCTGCGGGCGACACCGTCCTCGATGGCGACGGCTACGAGGTGCGAGCGGTCAGTACGGACCACCGCTGTGCGTCGGTGGGCTACGCCGTCGTCGAGGACGACCGCAAGGGTCGTTTCGACCGCGAGAAGGCCGAGGAAGAACTCGGCATCGAACCGGGCCCGAAGTACTCGAAGCTCCATCGGGGCGAGGCAATCGAACACGAGGGCCGGACGATCCAGCCTGAGGAAGTGGTCGGTCCCGACCGACCCGGCCGGACGATGGTCTACACTGGCGATACCCGACCGGTCGACGCGGTGATCGAGGCCGCCGACGGCGCGGACCTGCTGATCCACGACGCCACCTTCGCGCAGGACTGGGCCGACCGGGCGCGCCAGACCGCCCACTCGACGGGCCGGGAGGCCGCCGAGGTCGCACAGGAAGCCGGTGCGAAGCGCCTCGCCCTGACCCACATTTCGACCAGATACGGCGGCAATCCCACGCCGATCCTCGACGATGCTCGCGAGCACTTCGACGGCGAAGTCTTCGTCGCCGAGGACGGCCAGCGCATCGACGTGCCGTTCCCCGACGAGGACTGACCGGCCCAACAGTTACGACCCCGCGACACTACCACACAGTCATGCACGTGCTGGTCACCGGTGCGACGGGATTCGTCGGCAGTAACCTCGTGCCGGCGCTGTTAGAGCGGGGCCACGATGTGCGTGTCCTCGTGCGGGACCCCACCCGCTACGACGGTCCCGACGAGGTCGACGTGGCGGTCGGCGACCTGCTCGAACCGGGCACGTTCGACGACGCACTCGACGGTATCGAAGCGGCGTACTACCTCGTTCACTCGATGCAGGCCGGCAAGGACTTCGAGCAACGGGACAAGCGCGCCGCGAGCAACTTTGCCGACGCGGCCAGCGCGGCCGGCGTCGAGCGGGTGATCTACCTCGGTGGGCTGGGCGAGGAACACGAGGAGCTGTCGGCCCACCTCAAGTCCCGCCGGGAGGTCGAGTACACCCTCGCCGACGGCGACTACGATCTGACGACGCTGCGGGCGGCGATCATCATCGGCGACGGCTCGGCGAGCTTCGAGATGGTGCGCCAGATGGACCGTCGGCTACCGGTGATGACGACGCCACAGTGGGTCGAGACACCGTCTCATCCCATCGCCATCGACGACGTGATCGCCTACCTCGTGGGGGTGCTGGACGTGCCCGAGACCGCTGGCGAGACCTACGACATCGGCGGGCCGGAGGTCATGTCCTACGCGCAGATCCTCAAGCGCACGGGGAAGGTCATGGGGACCGGCGAGCCGTTCATCATCCCGATCCCGGTCCTCTCGCCGCGGCTGTCCTCGTACTGGATCGGGTTCGTCACGGACGTGCCGACGAGCGTCGCACGGCCGCTGATCGAGGGGCTGAAGAACCCGGTCGTCGCCGACGACGACGCGATCCGTGCATTGCTTCCCGTCGAGTTGACACCGTTCGAGACGGCCGTCGAGCGTGCCCTCGGTGAACGCGACGCACGCCTCGCCGTCCAGCAGCTCCCGACGGAGGCAAACTCCTGATGGCCGGCGATCAGCCGCCACTTCGCTACGGTGAGACGTGGGTCTACGAGAGCATCGTCGGTGCGCTCCCCGGGATCAATCTCCCGGCGTGGGCCGCCGTCGCGATCCAGTTGCTCGTGTTCGAGGTCGCCGTCGTCGCGCTGGCCGGGTTCTACGGGCTGTGGGCGGCAGCACTGGCCGGCACCGCCGCTGTCGTCGTCGCAGCCATCGGCAGCGTCGAGATGCTGCGCATCGGGACGCTGGTCCGCCGGATCGACGTGCCCGAGGACTACCGGGACCTGCTCTTCAGTTCGAACGTCGAGGTCGTCCTCTCGGTGCTCGCCTATATCGCCCTGGTGACGCACCTGTTCGTCTTCGACCCCCAGCAAGGTGGTGAGACGCTGATCGACCGACTGTTCGGCCCGGAGCAGCCGGTACTCGTCGTCTACCTGATGCTGTTGATCCTCTGGGACGTGTGCTATCGCATCGGCACCGGCTGGTGGGCCGCGATCACGTCGCTGTGGCGCTCGGCACGCTACCGCTTCGATCCGGAGACGGCCCAAGTCCTGCGGCGCGCAGACCTCGAAATCCTGGGCTTCGGACTGCTCCAGCTAGTGCTTGTGCCGTTCATTCTGGAGTTCCCAGTGTTGCTCGCTGCCGTCATCGCACACGTCATCGCAGTGACGGTCGTGATGTCACTGTCGGTCCTGCTGTTGGGACGACGAGCGAGAGAGATGCCTACGAGGACTTGATCTTCTCGAACTGGTCGAGTAGCTCCTCGGTGGAATCACCGGAGTCGTACTCGACCTTGCCGTGGTACGCTGTCCGATCGTCGTCGTCGCTCAAGTCGACTTCGTTGTTCTTTCGCTCACGGCGTTCGTGTTCGTCTTCGTCATATGCGCCCATCGACATTGCTAACCACACTCAATCTTGTGTGTTAATCGTTATCAATGTAACGGTCAGTTCGATCCCTGTACACGCTCGTCGTTTCGGTCCGAGCAGCCGCCCTCGTCTTCCATCCCGGCCGCGGACTGCCCTCGTCCGCCAGATCCGGGCGTTCAAACGGACTTGCCCGTCCGACAGCCTGCGGTGTCATGCCAATGACCACCCGGACTTGCCCGTCCGGGTGTCCATGACAACCCTCAAACCGTCTGCCCACCTATCAACACTCGTGGCAGGTCCCGTTCGATTCCGACACTCGCCCCAGTCGTGGGACGCTGGGCGGGTACACGACACGCTCTACCAGCCGCTGAATGCGAAGTTCGGCGCGACGATGGACGACCCGTGGTTTCGCCCACCCCAGGGCTACGAGGCTCGTCGAATTTCGATGGACAACGGCGACCTCGCACTGTTTTGCTGGTCCGACAGCGACGCCTACTGGCTGGGCAACACCGAGACACCCGAGACACTGTGGCGCACCGAGAAGTACACCTTCGAAGAGTCCCCCCACGGCGTCGCCCGCTGGGCCAAGCGCGAACTGCTCGCCCAGCTCGAAGTCGAAGATCCGTGGCTCGCCGAATACGAGCACCTCGCATGGTTCTTCCTCCCTGTGTTCTTCTCGAAGGACGGCCGCGAGTCGACGCGGGACTTCTTCCGCACCCACGCTGGTGGATTCCCTGACGCCGACCGCGACGACGCGCTGGCATTCTACGAGGACCTGCTCTCGTCGGGCCTACTCGACGACTACCGCTACACGATGGCGAGCAAACTCGGCACCTCAAGCGGTGTCGACCTCACTCGAATGCAGGCGACGATGGGCGAGTTCAACACCGCCAAGCTACTCGCCGACGCCGGCCACGACTTCGAACCCGAAGTCGAACTCGGCTCCGGTCACGCGCTGGACTTCCAGGTCGACGACATCCTCGTCGAGGTGACCCGCCCCCAGCCCCCCCGCCGTGACCTTCCACGCCAGCGACATCGTCTCCATGATCCAGCGCTTTACCAGCGAACCGATCAACGTCCCC